>NZ_JARJHW010000024.1:0-59888 GCF_040560175.1 Streptomyces panacea | reverse complement strand
GATCGCAGTGTGTGTACGTGCGGGAGAAGTACGGCAACTGGCGGGGCGTTTACAACCGGTTGAGGATGTGGGCGGTGGACGGGACCTGGGAGCGGGTCTTCACCGCGCTGATGGCCCGGGCCGACGCTGATGAGGGCCTGAACTGGGCGGTCTCGGTGGACTCCACGATCGTGCGCGCGGATCAGCACGCGGCCGGGGCCCGTAAACGGGGGCCCCGGCCGGCGAGCCCCACGACCACGCCATCGGCCGCTCCCGCGGAG
The DNA here is from genome assembly GCF_040560175.1 of Streptomyces panacea. Classification (NCBI taxonomy): domain Bacteria; kingdom Bacillati; phylum Actinomycetota; class Actinomycetes; order Kitasatosporales; family Streptomycetaceae; genus Streptomyces; species Streptomyces panacea. Next base: position 59,628 of record NZ_JARJHW010000024.1, on the reverse strand, counting down.
CACTGAGCACGAAGATCCGCCTGGCCTCCGACGGGAACTGCCGACTCTAGGGTCAAGGAACTGCCAGTGCGATGCTGTCGATCGCGGCGTCGGCGATGCGGTTCCTGGTCTCCGTGTCGATCCCCGCCTTGGCGAGCGCCTCGAGTCCGCGATGCGTGGTGAGGATCAGCCCGCCGAGCACCTCAGCGTCGGCGGCCGGATCCAGGTGCCCGGCGCGCTGCGCCTGCTCGACAAGTTGGCGGCAGCTGTCGAGTAGCGTTTCGTGCGCCGCGAGCGACCTGGTCGCGATGTCGTCGTTCTCCCACGCCAGTTCGGCCGTGGCCTTGGCCAGCAGGCAGCCACGCCGGTCGGTGTAGCTCTCCGGCGCCCGGAGCCAATTGCGGAGGCGGTCGAGCGCTTGGTCCTCCGGGCCTTCGAGCCGGGCGGCGGCGCCCTCGTCGGCGCTCGCGCAGTACTCCTCGAACACTCGCTGGAACAGTGCCTCCTTGTCGCCAAACGCGCCGTAGAGGCTTCCCTTGCTGAGCCCTGTCGCGCGGGAGAGATCGTCGACCGAGGTGCCGTGGTAGCCAGTTTCGTTGAACTGCCGACGCGCAGCGACTATGACGTCTTGCTCGTTGAATTTCCGTGGTCGCGCCATGCCTCTATGATACGCCGTTCTGAACTCCCGGTCCGAAACTTCTGGACGATCGGTCCAGAACTCGATATAGTGGACCGTATGTTCAGAACTCTTACTTCGCCCAACACCACCGAGTTCGCCGGCAAGCGCGCGATCATTACGGGAGGTTCTCGCGGGATCGGCGCGGCCATCGTGCAGCGGCTGCTCGACGGCGGCGCGACCGTCGTTACCACGGCGCGTAACGCCACCGACGAGACGCCGAAGGCCGCCACCTTCATTCAAGGCGACATCAGCACGCACGCGGGCGTGCAGGCGTTCACTGCGGCAGCGCTCAACGAACTCGGCGGCGTCGACATCGTGGTCAACAACGCGGCTGCGGCGCGCACTCACCTCGGGGGCATCTCATCTATCCCCGATGAGGAATGGCTCGACGCACTCGACCTCAACTACCTGTCCGCCGTGAGGGTCAACAACGCGCTGCTGCCGGCACTGCGCGAGGCCGGGCCGGGCAGCGTGATCGTCAACATCTCATCGGGAGCGGCCCTCACGCCTGTGCCGCCATTGGCCCACTACGGTGCCGCCAAGGCCGCGCTCAACTCCTACAGCAAAGCGCTCGCTTCCGAGCTCGCGCCCGCCGGAATCCGCGTCACCACGATCATGCCCGGCAACGTGCTCACCCCGGGCGCCGACGTGATCCGCCAGAACTTCGCCGACGCGATGAGCGTCTCGCTTGCCGACGTCACGGCGGGCGTCCCTCTGGGTCGCCCCGGAGACCCGCGCGACATCGCCGAGGCCGTTGCCTATCTCGCATCGGACCGGGCTCAGTGGGTCACCGGAGCGAGCCTGATAGTCGACGGCGGCGAACTCCCCGTCATCTAGGGCCTTTCGTTTGCTTCATCGGGCGGACCAGATGAAGATGCCTGCGAGGTGGAGCCCGGCGAGGTAAATGGTCGCGGTCTTGTCGTAGCGGGTGGCGAGCCCCCGCCACTGTTTCAACTTGTTGATGCAGCGCTCGACGGTGTTGCGCTGCTTGTAGGTATCGCGGTCGAAGAATGGTGGTCTGCCGCCGCGGCTGCCCCGGCGGAGCCGGTGGCCACGCTGGTCGGCCGGGACGGGGATGACCGCGCGGATTCCACGCCTGCGCAGGTGGTCGCGGATGGCGCGGGAGGAGTACGCCTTGTCGGCCAGGACCACATCGGGCCGGGTGCGGGGCCGCCCCCGCGGGCGGGGAACGCGCAGGCGGGCCATGACGTCGGGGAAAACAGGTGCGTCGCCGGCCTGGCCGGCGGTCAGGACGAAGACCATGGGCCCGCACCGGTCGTCGGAGGCCAGGCGGATCTTCGTGCTCAGTCCTCCGCGGGAGCGGCCGATGGCGTGGTCGTGGGGCTCGCCGGCCGGGGCCCCCGTTTTACGGGCCCCCGCCGCGTGCTGATCCGCGCGCACGATCGTGGAGTCCACCGAGACCGCCCAGTTCAGATCCTCATCAGCGTCGGCCCGGGCCATCAGCGCGGTGAAGACCCGCTCCCAGGTCCCGTCCACCGCCCACATCCTCAACCGGTTGTAGACACCCCGCCAGTTGCCGTACTTCTCCGGCAGGTACACCCACTGCGATCCGGCCTGGAACTTCCACGCGATCCCATCGATCACCCCACGGTGATCCCGCCACCGGCCACCCCGCCGGGGCGTCCGGACCGGCAACAACGGCTCAACCCGCGCCCACTGCACGTCGCTTAACGGCACACCCGGACCAACGACCAGATGATCCCGAACGAAACACCCTAGTCGACCTCAGCCCCGACGACATCGGCACCGTTTTGCACGTCAACGTGCGCGGGACCGTGCTGACCGCACGGGCCGCCATCCCTCATTTGAAGGACGGAAGTCGCATTATCACCATCGGCTCGACGCACGGAGATCGTTTGCCGTTCTCCGGAGTGACTCTCTATGCGCTTACCAAGTCTGCTCACCACTCTTCACCCGAGGTCTGGCGCGCGAACTCGGCCCCGCCAACATAACTGTCAACCTGGTGCAGCCGGGCCCTATCGACACCGCGCTGAACCCCGGCAACGGCGGCGATGCAGATTACATCCGCAGCCTGGTGCCACTTGGAAGGTCTGGCACGACCGACGAGGTGGCGGCCCTCGTGGCCTTCCTGGCAAGCCCGGCCTCCTCATACGTGACCGGCTCAGTCATCACCATCGACGGAGGGATGAACGCCTGACAGGTCCACTACGCCGACTTGTATCTCTACGCGAGCCGCTTGATTACACTCCTGTGATGTTGACAGTGGCGCTATGTGCGGTGGCGTAGAGAGGAGGCAGGTGAGGTTGCTCAGGTGTGCCCGTACTGGTGCATCAGCTGTCTGACTTCGACGGTGATATCGCGGATGGCGTCCTTGCTGACGGTGAGCAGATCACGCGCGGCGGGGCGTGAAAAGCATGATCCAATGGTCGCTCTCGGGGTCGTGCAACACCTCGCTGTCGAACGCAAGTAGACCTCTGGTCGGATGGTTGACGCGCTTCATCGCGGACCTCCATGTTCCGATCTCTCCTCGCTCCCAGTGGCGGCTGAACTCGGGACTGCTCGTCGACAGCTCGCCAAACAGAGAACGAAGTTGCTCATCTTCCGGGTAGAGACTGAGTGCTTTGCGAAGTTCGGCTGCGGCCACTCGGGCTAGTTGCTCCGCTCCCTCGTTCCCGAGCACCTCGCGGAGTCCCGCCGACGTGAAGGCTTGGTAGACGATGTTGTGGCCGTAAGGTCCGTCGTCGAAGACGGGCCCGAACAGATCCGCCGCGGCAACGTTGAACGCCAGCATGTCGAGCCGGCCGTCGTGAATGGTGACCGGCATGGTGTCGTCCAGGCTGTCGAGCAGTCGCTGGAGCCCCGGTCGGATTTCCGCAGCTGGTGCTCGCGGCTGTGGAGGTCGCTCGTCGGCGAGTCGGAACAAGTGATCTTGTTCGGCGTTCGAGAGCCGGAAGGCCCGCGCCAGTGCGGTGAGGATCTCCCGCGAGGGGCGGGACGCGCGCCCCTGTTCGAGACGGGTGTAGTACTCGACCGAGATGCCCGCGACGTCGGCGAGCTCCTGGCGTCGCAGGCCCGGCACACGCCTATGAGACAGAGGGGACGCCCCGGGTCGATCTCGGGGTGTCATTTCCGAGCGATGGTGGCGTAGATACTCGCCCAGACCTGACCGCTCATCTCCCACCATGACTTCATTGTCCCGCATCAGTGGTAAGCGGCGGGCCGGGTGCGTGGCCCTGCGGATACCAGGCTCGACGAAGGCTCCCTGATCATCGAACACTCCGTCAGTGTCGATGGCGGCGGAGAACGCATACGTCGACGCACACCAGTACTCGCACGATCTCACGCAGGAGGCGCACATATGACCGCAGCGAACCAGACCTTGATCATGACCGGAGCCACCCGGGGGATCGGCCTGGAAGCCGCGCGAGACATCCTCAAGCGCAGCCCCGACACCCACCTTGTGGTTCTCGGGCGGCGCTCCTCCGCCGCCGAGGTGCTCCCGAGCCTGCGGGGAATCTCTCCGCACGTCTCGACTGTCGACATCGATCTGTCGAGCAAGGCGAGTGTCGCCGCTGCCGGCGCACGGCTGGAAGACCTTCTTGATTCCGGCGAGTTGCCTCCGCTGCGGGGACTTGTCTTCAACGCGGGTGTCCACCTCTCCAACGCGTTGCAGACCACGGTCGACGGATACGAGAGGACCTTCGCCGTAAACGTCATGTCCACCCACCAGCTTCTCAGGCAGCTACACCCCCACGTTCAGGCGCCGGCACGCATCGTCGTCACGGTCAGCGACGCCCACTTCGGTGATTTCCGGCACACCGGGGGGACCATGCCCGCACCCCGGTGGGCCATCCCCGAGATCTCCCGCCCCGGAGCATTCGACCGTTCCGGAAATGTCCGGGCCGGCCGTCGTGCTTACGTGACGAGCAAACTCGGCGGCGTGCACCTGGTCCACGAATGGGCCCGCCGATTGCCCGATGGCATCGACATCGTCTCTTACAACCCCAGCCTCGTGGTCGGAACCGGGCTCGCGCGCGAAACCGGTGGAGCCTTTCCCTTCCTGATGAGTAAAGTCATCCCGCTGCTCACGGTCACACCGCTCGTGGATACCCCGGTCCCCGCGGGCAAGAAACTCGCCGACGCCATCCTCGGCGTCACCCCCGCCGCGACCGGTGCCTACATCCACCGGAAGAAGGCCATGGCGTCATCCACCGAGTCCTACGACACAGACCGCGAACGCGCCCTCTGGAACTGGCTGGAACAGGTCCCGCCGACAACCAACTGAGGGCGCCATGAGCGCCTACATCCGGAACGGCCTCATCAAGGTCAACCCCGCCCGCGTCACCGGCCAGCAGAAGCTCTGCAAGCAAGCAAGCAGAAGACGAACTCCTCGACCCGCGCGCGGGTTCTCCGACTGGGAAACCCTCGTGCGCCTGGACGAGGCGCTCGTCGCCGCGCCCCACGGCCGGTACCGCGACCGGGGAGAGGCCGTCCACTTCGTGGCACGCACCGCCGCCAGGATCAGGAGGTCTCCGGCCTACACCGCCACCAGCGGCGAGGCTTGCCCGTGGTGCGCACCGCGCGCATCGGGTGCGCACCATCGCAGGCTGGTGCGCCGCGCCGCGCATCACGATGCGTGCCACCGCACCGAGTGCGCGCCGCGCGGCGGCTCACAGGAAGCCGCAGGGGGCTGAGCAGTCAGACACACGGCCGTCGGGGCCGTTCCGGCTGTACCGGCACCACCCGGATCAAGGTGCCCTCAGCCCCACTGCCGCGCTGCGACAGGGGCGTCGTCAGGTCAGGGGCGTGAGCGCGGGCCTGCCGTTCGGGGCAATACTGATGCGGTGGGCGGTCCAGGCGCCGTCCTTCGACTGTCCGACGGCGACGGCACCACCGGACGGGATCTGCGCGATCTCGGGCTCCGCGGCGGGAAGCAGGGTGTGCGACTTGCCGCCGTTGAGCGGGGTGGCCTGGAGCGGGCCGCCGGGTCCCGCGGACGTGCCGTACGGCGGCCGGTAGCTGGTGAGCAGCCACTCGCCGGCCAGGCCGACGAAGGCGGTGCCGCTCGCGTACTGCGGTACAGGGACCACGGTCTGCGCGCCTGTCGGGTCGTCGCGGCGTACGACACGGGCCTGGTTCGCGCCCTCGTGGTACACGGCGATGTGCGTCGGGGAGAGCGCCGCCTGGAGGTAGAGCGAGTCGTCGTCGGTTGCGTGCGTGCTGATGGTGGTCATCGTGCCGGTGGCGAGGTCAAGCAGGCCGATGTCGAGTGCGTGGCGGAACCGGATGAGCGCGGATCTGCCGTCACCGGCCAGCACGGGCTGGTCCCCGGGGAAGAACTGGTTCTCCGGTGGGTCGACCGGAATATCGCTCTGGATCGCCCCGTCCTCCGCCACGTGCAGGACGTGCAGGCGTGCGACCTGCCATACGTCGTTGAGTTCCTGAGTGATCAGAGTGGAGCCGAAGACGGCGGCGACGTACTGTCCGGCGGGGAGGGTGACGTCGGTGGTCGCGCCGGTGGCCATGTCCTGCGTCTGGATCTGCCCGCTGGAGTAGAGCGGAGAGGTGAGGACCGTGTCGCTTCCGGCGGCGTAGTACCCGTATTGTCCCTGCGGAGCTCCGCCGTAGGTGTCCAGTGACCGTTCGCTGCCGTCGTAACCGCGCCAGGTGTAGACGCCTTCCGACCCGTCGGCATTCGCGCGGCGGTGCAGGTAGCCGGTGTTGCCCGCGGCGAGGAGGGAGTCCTGTACGTACTGGACCTGATTGGAGCTGCCGCTTGCGGCTGCTGACGGGGCTCCGTCTCGGCCGGCGAGGGTGACACCGGACGTGCTGACGGCGCGCGCGTCGGGCGCGGCCTCGGCTGTCGCCCCGGCGGCGAGCGTGAGCGCCGCCAGTGCGGCCAGCGTCGTGGTGCCGCGGCGCAGGGCCGGGCGGTTGGGCGTGACGGGAGAGAACAGGTGCTTTCGCAAGTTCTTGAGCCTCCAAATGCATTGCGGTGAAACGACGTTGAAGCAGTCGACAGCAGGCGACTGCTTCCGTGGCGTGTGAAGCTAACACGTCAACAGTCGAACGTCTATTCGAATCTCGTTTCCCAAGAAAAGGGACTTTCCTGGACACGCTGCTGCATGGGAGACGGACAGACGGAACCCTCTCCGAGGTGGCGCCGGGGGCTGACTGCTCCTACGAGCCTTTGCCGTACACCCCGAAGCTGGACGCCGTCCGGTGCGAGCGGCCGGGTCCGGACTACGGGGCAGCCGGAAGGGGTTCGGTGAGGCGGTCCAGCCGCGTGTAGAGGGCCCGCACGAGCCGGGCGCGGTTCTGGGCGCAGCGGGCGGTGCCCTCCAGCGGTGCGGAGAGACGGCTGCGGGCTTCGCGCAGGACGACTTCGGCGAGGGCGCCGCAGCCGTCGCTCTTGGGCAGGGCGGCGGCATAGCGGCGGACGTCGGAGGCTACGGCGCGGGCGTGCCCGGTGAGTTGGAGGGCGATCTGTTCGTAGTCGCGGGGTTCGAGGTCTGGGTTCTTCCACGCAAGGACGGCGGTGACGAGTGCTCGTACAGGGCGCGGTGCGGTGACGCGGCAGGACTCGCAGCGGTGGGTGGAGGGAAGGGTGAGTCAATCGCTGGGTGCGATGGGCCAGATCTGCAGGAGCCACTCTTCGACACCCTCATAAAACAAGTCTTGTGCAGAGCGTGCGGTGGCCTCAGCACGTCCGCGGCAATGGGCCCGCAGTCGGTAGTCTCCTGTCGATCCGAGTTGCAGCAGTTCCCCCGCGGGGCTGCGGTCCCACTCGCGCAGCCTGATCCGCCCGGTTCGACTGACGATGGCGGCTTCCTCGATCACATCCCACAATTGATCTTGCGGAAGGTGGGGTTCGCTCGACCACACTTCGATGCGGACGTCGGGAAAGAAGTCATTGCCCGCGGTTCGGAACAGGACTCCTCGATCGCCCTCAACCAGGACGCGAGAAGACCCTTTCCATCCGGGGAACTCGGGAAGAGACTCGTCGTCGGCGAGTAGGAACTGGCTGTACTCGACGCGTGGTTGAGCGTCGGTACGAAGGATTGGGCTCGTGGGACCAGCCATGAGATTCGCTTCTTCTCGTGATCGTGGTGCCCCGGTCCTGTGGCCGACGGGCTGCCTGGCCACAGGACCGGGGCGGTGGTTTCGCCAGGCCCGTAGAAGACCCCCAGCATCGAGCCGGCCTTATCGAGCCGGCCTTCTGGTTGTCGAATTTGTCGAGCGCGCGGGCGGAGTAGCGGTCATCTCCGGCCGCAGCGCCCTCCAAGGTCGTTGCCAACGGATACTCGTCGCAGTCCAGCCCCAGATCTGAGTAGGTGCCCCAGTACTGCCTGCACGTGGCCACGGCCTTGGCCCGGTTCGCAGCCCGCAGGCTCGTGTCGTAGTAGACGCGCGTGAGAGGCTGCCCGCTGAAGATCGAGCCGGGCACCGTCTTGCCTGCCCACGGCGGCAGAGTGAGGTCGGGGCGCCCCTGGGCGTCGAGGATGTGCTGGGCGCTCTCATTCACCTCGGGGTTGCTGGTGCTCAGGTCGTACCAGAGCTCTTGGGCCCAGGTCGAAGGCGCAACCCCGAGGGTAGTTCAGGTAGCTCGCGGAGTCGCAGCGGAAGCCGTTGCTGCCGGTCGAGACGGTCTCGTCGGACGCGTTGACGGACCCCTCGAAGTCGTACCAGCTCAGCAGGTCGCTGCCAGTGGCGCCGACGGTGGGCGAGGTGAATTTGAAGAAGGCGCTCGGGCTGGCCGCCCATGCGGTCATGGTCTGCGTCTGGCCGGCGTTCAGCGGGTCGGCGGTACACGCGGACCCGTTGAAGACAACACACTCCATGTCGAGCGTGACCGGTTCGACCGCGGCTTCGCCGGAGACGTTGATCTGGTCCATGAAGGTCGTGAAGGAGACCTCGCGCGAACTATTGCTGCCCTGCCCGAGAGTGCTGAGGCGGAAGGTGGCCCGCCCAGTCTCACGGTAGACGCTGAAGAGGCACTCCTTGACCGTCAGCGTGTGATTCCCCACCTTGCACCAGGAGAAGTGGTCCAGGACCACTCCCGATCTCGCGCTGCGCGGAACTCAGCCCCTGACAGTCCGCAGCAGTCAAGGGGGCACGTTTGGCGGATGCGTTCTGCAGCGCATCGAGCCGTTCTTCCTGCACGGCAGGGGAGTCTTTGGGAATCCGCTTCTTACGGTCTCCGACTGATCTCGATCCCGATGCCGCATCCTCAGAGAAGGTCGCCTCCCCGGCGTCGAGCCTGCGGGGTGTGTCCGTCTCCAGCGTGACCGTCCGTACCGGCTTGTCGTCGGTGTTCTCCGCGTTTGCGGGAGCGGCGGATCCAGCCGTTATCACCAGAGCGGCAAGCGACGCCCAGCATGCCGCTCTTATTCGTCTGCGCACGTGGTTCCTTTCGGTAAGCCCAACACACAAGAGGACGATGCAGCCTGCTCGCTCAGTTCAGCCGAGGTGCACCAACTCCCGCTGAAACCAAGCTGGTTGAAATGGTCCTCGCATTGGTACGGGCAGACGGCTGACTTGATCAAGATCGGAAATTGGATCAATGCGGGCAGGCAGGAGACGTTGCCCGTGACATGACTCACCGTTGTGCGGGCCGGTGCGGGGAGCCTGTGACGTTCTGGCTGGACGGGGTCAGGGGCGCAGCCTCGGGGCCCGGCAGTCCTGTGTGGGCGCCGTGGGGCCGAAGAGGAGTGGGTCGGCCCGTGGCCAGTCGATACGGCGCGCCTCAGCCAGGCACAGAGCCGCACGGACGACCATCGCGGCGAAGCACCACCAGGGCCGGGTCTTTGCGCCGCCGCCAGGCGTTTCGGGACCACGGCCGCTGCTCCTCCTCCATCCTGGCGACTGGAGTTCGCCCAATTACCTGACTAGGGCGTTTCTTTCGGATCAGCTGATCATTCGTCTGGGTGTGTCGCTGACCGACGCGCAGTGGGCGCGGATCGAGCCGTTACTGCCGGACCGGATGCCAAAGCGGGGCGGGCGGTGGCGTGACCATCGCGAGGTGATCGACGCAATCGCGTGGAAGTTTCAGACCGGTTCGCAGTGCATCCATCTCCCCGAGAAGTACGGCTCCTGGAAGGGTGCCTACACGCGGCTGCGGAACTGGGCGATCGACGGGACGTGGGAGCGCGTGTTCACCGCGCTGCTGGCCCAGGCCGACGCCGAAGAGGACCTGGACTGGGTGGTTGCGGTGGGCTCCACCATCGTCCGCGCGCATCAGCACGCCGCCGGAGCCCGCAAAAAGGGTCCTGGCCGGCGAGCCGACGACCATGCCATCGGACGCTCCCGCGGCGGACTGACCACCAGAATCCACCTCGCTGCCGACAGCGAGTGCCGGCCGTTGGCCTTCGTGCTGCCCCCGGGACAGGCCGGGGACGCACCCGCCTTCGAGACCGTGATGAGAGCACTTCGAGTGCCCCGGCCCAAGGGGCGTCCCCGCATCCGGCCAGTGACAGTCCTCGCAGACAAGGCGTATTCCTCCCGCGCCATCCGCGACCACTTGAGACGACGAGGGATCAAGGCAGTCATCCCGAGCCCCGCCGACCAGCGAGCCCACCGCAAACGACGCGGCAGCCACGGCGGCAGACCGCCCGCCTTCGACCGCGAGGCATACAGGCAGCGCAACACAGTCGAACGGTGCATCAACCGCCTGAAACAATGGCGAGGCATCGCCACCCGCTACGAGAAAACCGCCACGGTCAACCGGCCGGACTCCACCTCGCAGCCATCTTCCTTTGGTCCGCACGCTGATCAGAGCGCCACCTCACATCATCTGCCATGAACACTCTGATCGTGACCGTCGGGCTGGCACTCCTCGGCTACTTGGCGACTTACCTCAACGGTGTGCGACTGGCACAGCGGCAAGCTCGTGACCTCAGTCCACTACCTGCACCTTGCCCGCGTGCAGCCCCTGGGGTGACCTGAGCGGCGGCGCGCCCCTCTACCGGTTGAGGATCTGCTCGACCTTGTCGGCGACCTGCTTGGCCTGGATGTCGCGGCCCTTCCCATTGGGGTGCAAGTACCACGGGAGCCCCTGCTCGCCGAACTTGATCTGGGAGGGCTCCAGCAGGCCGCCGATGCCCCGGTCGGTGCCGTCGCACGCCGTGTTGCCGCCGGTGTGGGCGTAGAGGTCGACGAAGTCGGCGCCGCCGTCAATGTCCGCGACGGCCTTCTTCATGACGTCGTCCAGCCGCTTCTGGACCTGGTTCAGGACCGGCAGCGCGTCCTTGGGGATGTCGGCGAGCGGCAGCTCCGTCTGGCCGGGCGCCGGGGTCAGGCACTTGTTCGTGTCCGCGGGCACCAGCCTGGGGTAGCCGACCAGGACGCGCTTCGCGTCGGGGGAGAAGTACGCGAGGCGTTCGAGCAGTTCCTCCAGGTCCCATCCGACCCGCTCGAACCGGTCGTCCAGCCACTCCTTTCCGTCGCCGGATCCGAAGAACTCGCTGCACTTGGCGGCTGGCACGTCCTCGTCCACCGGTGTTCCCGGCAGCAGGGCCCCCTCGTCGCTGCGGAGCTTGTCGGAGCACTGCTTCAGGATGCGGTTGAAGCCCACCGTGTTGCCGCCCATGCTGCCCACGGCCAGCTGGGTGTCGTACTTGAGCGCGTCCTGCTGCGGCGGGAGCTCACCGAGACCGAAGGGCAGCTGCTGCTTCTCCCAGAAGTGATGGGCGAGCGCGCCTCCGCAGGAGACGTCCGACTGGACGTCGAGCGTGACGCCCTTGTCGGCGAGGCGCCGGGTGGCGGCGGTGGGGTAGTTCTCCTTCGCCTGGAAGCAGAGGAACCTTTCGCTGCCTTCGTGGTTCACGGGAGCGATGCCGTAGTTGGCGGTGTAGGAGTCGCCGAAGAAGACCGTCGGTACGGGGTCGGTGGGCGCCGCGCCGGCGCTGGTCGCAGGGCCGGCGAGCGCCAGGCAGCTGCCCAGTGCGACAGCCGCGGCGGCCAGCCTCCGTGCCACCGGAGTTTTCGTCGTCTTACACATGGCCGAAGACATGGCTGTGCCCCTCATCGAGGCCCACGAGGGAAGAGGGAACACCTCAGAACGCTTCGTATTCACTCACATACGGAAAGCAACATTCCAGTCGACGTTCACCCGCCCCCGACCCATCACTCTGTCGCGCCGGGCTCCCCCCAGGGCCATGCGGCACGGCCCTCACCAAAGAGACACGCCCTAGTCCACGACGGCGACTGGCAGACGACGCAGCAATGATCATCATCGAACGGGACGCAAGCCACGGGTCTGCACAGGCCGCCTCTTGACCAAATGCGGGGCACTCCGAAGGACAACGAGAAGTCGCTGCAGCGGTTCGACGATGTGTGCGGCCCGGGGCACGATCCACCACGTCCAGACCCGCCTCTGCCGCCCGTGGCCAAGGCCAGCCGTGGCCCGGCCGCCGCTTCTCTCGATCAGGGCATCGCCGACCGGCGGGCTTCGAGAGGGACAGGAAGTAGTACTGCGGTACTAACGGGCTCCGCCGGATTCGGTTCCGCGGTACGGGATGGCTGCCCGGTACCGCTCCTAGGTTTGAGATCGCGGGTCAGTCAGGCCCAGCTCACCCAATGATCTCTTCTCCTGGTGGGAGTAATCCGTGGCCACCTTTCTCTATCGACTCGGTCGACTGACGTTCCGACGGCGGCGCCTTGTCGTAATGCTGTGGATCGCCGTCCTGGCCGCCATCGGCATCGGCGCCATGAGTGCGCCCGGCACCTCCTCGGGGAGCTTGAGCGTTCCGGGTACGCAGTCGCAGCAGGCCATCGACCTGCTGCGGAAGGAGTTCCCGCAGGCGTCCGCCGACGGCGCCACCGCGCGCGTGGTCTTCGAGGCGCCCGGCGGGCAGAAGCTCACCTCCGGCGTCAACAAGGCCGAGGTCGAGTCTCTGGTGGCGAAGCTGGAGAAGTCGCCGCAGGTCTCGGGCGTCTCCGACCCCTTCACCAGCGGCATGGCCAGCAAGTCCGGCACCATCGCCTACGCCCAGGTGTCCTACAAGGTTGCCCAAACCGACGTCAGCGGCGCGGCCCACGCCGTCCAGTCCGACGTCGTCGCGCAGGGCGAGAAGGCCGGTCTGAAGGTGAGCCTGGGCGGCAACGCCGTCGAGGGCAAGTCTGCGAGCAAGGTGGCCGAGCTGATCGGCGTGGGGGTGGCCGCCGTTGTTCTGGTGATCACCTTCGGCTCGATGATCTCGGCCGGGCTGCCCCTGCTCACCGCGATCCTCGGGGTGGCCGCAGCAGTCCTGTCGGTCACGCTCGCCACGCACTTCTTCGACCTGGCCTCGTCCTCCACGACCCTGGCACTGATGCTGGGCCTGGCCGTCGCCATTGACTACGCCCTGTTCATCGTCTCCCGCTACCGCAACGAGATCCGTGACGGACACGAACCCGAGGAAGCGTGCGGACGGGCCCTCGGCACCGCTGGCTCCGCGGTCGTCTTCGCGGGCCTGACCGTGATCGTCGCGCTGAGCGGCCTGAGCGTCATCGGCATCGCCATGCTCACCTCGATGGGCCTGGCCTCCGCCTTCGCCGTCGCCGTCGCCGTGGTCATCGCACTGACCCTGCTGCCCGCCATGCTCGGCTTCGCCGGGATGCGGATCATGAAGGGGAAGCTGCTCACCCGACGTAAGAAGGCGCTGGAGCGCGGTGAGGGCGAGTCGCTGGGCGTGCGCTGGGCTGAGTTCGTCACCCGCAACCCGGTCAAGGTGCTCGCGGTCTCGGTGGCCGGCCTGGCCCTGCTGGCCATCCCCGCAATGTCCCTGCAGATGGCCCTGAACGACGACTCCGGAAAGCCCCCTGGCAGCACTCAACGCATCGCCTACGACACGCTCAGTAAGGGTTTCGGGCCGGGCTTCAACGGCCCGCTCACCGTAGTCGTCGACGCCCGGGACAGTGACAGTCCCAATGCCGCCGCCCAGGACGCGTACGCCATGCTGGGCAAGCTGGATGACGCCGCCGCCGTTCGTCCCCCTTCCTTCAACCAGGCCGGCGACGTGGCTCTGCTCGGTGTCGTCCCCAAGAGCGCCCCCACCAGTGAAGCCACCAAGGACCTCGTCAACGAGATCCGTAACGAGAGCGCAGCCCTGCACCAGGACAGCGGCGCCGACCTGATGGTCACCGGCCTGACCGCCGTCAACATCGACGTCAGCACCAAGCTCTCCGACGCGCTCGTGCCCTACCTGGCCATTGTCGTGGGCCTGGCCCTGGTCCTGCTCCTGTTGGTCTTCCGATCGATCGTGATTCCTCTCAAGGCCGCCCTCGGCTTCCTGCTCAGCGTGTTCTCCACCCTCGGAGTCGTGGTCGCGGTCTTCCAGTGGGGCTGGCTGAAGGACCTCTTCGGTGTCGACCAGACCGGCCCCATCGTCAGCCTGCTGCCCATCGTGCTGATCGGCGTGGTGTTCGGCTTGGCCATGGACTACGAGGTCTTCCTCGTCTCCCGCATGCGTGAGGAGTACGTGCACGGTGCCGGACCCACGAAGGCCATCGTGCAGGGTTTCCGGCACAGCGGCCGGGTGGTGACCGCAGCCGCGGTCATCATGGTCTCCGTCTTCTCCGGATTCCTCCTCGACATCGAGGTGCTGATCAAGTCCATCGGCCTGGGGCTCGCCGTCGCCGTGTTCCTGGACGCCTTCGTCGTCCGGATGACCATCGTCCCGGCGGTGATGGCCCTGCTCGGCCACCGCTCCTGGACCCTGCCGCGGTGGCTGGACCGGGTCTTGCCGAACGTGGACGTCGAGGGCGAGAAACTGCGCCACGCGCTCGAAACCGAGCAGCCGGACTCCGCGCCCGTACCCGTGCTCGCCGGTGTCACCGCAGGGGGCCAGGCGGGCTCGGACAGCCACACGGACGTACCGGCGCCTGCCCAGCAGGTGCGGGGGAAGGCACGAGGACTGTCCAGGCTCAAGCAGCGCCTCGCACGGGGTGGCGACGCCACCGTCCCCGCCGACACTTCGGAGCCGAAGGCTCCGGCACGCAGAAAGTTGCTGAAGAACCCGATCCGCAGGCGTTGAAGAGAGCGAGCACTGGCTTCCGCACGGCTCCTGACATGGCGGCCGAGTCTCACCGGCTGTCTCTCCCGCCCCGCCCGCCGGCCCGATCCCCCCGGGCCGGCGGGCGGTCTCGACACCGCGAAGGGCCTACCCGTGACCGCACCGAGCGCCCCCGCCCAGCGCCCCGACGAGCACCAGTTACTTCAGGCCCTGACGAACGATCCAGAGAAGCGCGTGAACGCCTCGGTCATCTCCCGGCTCGCCTCGTGGCGGCGGGCCGACCGGGCCCGTCCCTGGGTCCGGCGGTGGGGTGTCCCGGTCTTGTGCTTCGCGGGCGGCAGCGACGCCTACCTCAACCCTTACAACGTCAGCGACCCCCAGCTGCCGATCATCCTTGCCTTCTGCGTCCCGCTGCTGTGGCGGGAACGACGCCCCATGCTCGTCTTCGCCCTCACCACGGCCGTTTCCATCGTCTCTCTCCCCCTGGGCGTGCTGACCGGCGCCGAATTCGCCCGGATGGTCGCCCTGTTCAATGTCGGCCGTCACTGCCCCCCGCGCCTGCTGGCCGCCGCCACCGGCGTCACCCTCGTCCAACTCGTCGCATGGGCCTACTTCTTCTGGCGCGGACAGCAGCTGGAGTACGTCACGCGTCCGGAGCCCGTGACGTTGATGGCGATGATCGCCGTGACGGCGATCGCGGCACTCGGCCTGCTCCTGCGGCTGGCCTACGCCTACATCGACGCACTGAAGAAACAGCGCGACCAGCAGGCCCGTCTCGCCACGGCGCAGGAACGCGCCCGCGTCTCCCGCGAGATGCATGACATCCTCGGCCACACCCTCGCCGTCATCGTCGGCCTCGCCGACGGCGCCGCCGGCCTCGTTGAGACGAAACCCCAGCGCGGCGCCCAGACCCTTCGCATCATCAGCGCCAGCGGCCGCGACGCCCTGGCCGAACTGCGCCGCCTGCTCGCCGTCATCGACGAAGACCGTGACGGCCAGGACCGCTCACACGTCGTCCCTCTCACCCCGCAGCCCGGCCTCGCCGACCTGGACGCGCTGTTCGACCGGGTCCGCGCCGCCGGCCCCACCGTCGCCCTGCACGCGCACGGCAACCTCACCGACCTGGCCCCGGGGCTCCAGCTGTCCGCCTACCGCATCGTCCAGGAGGCTCTGACCAACACCGTCAAGTACGCCGCCTCCGACACCTCGGTCCATGTCTCCCTCGCCGCCGATCCCGACACCGTGCGTCTTACGGTCGAGGACACCGGACCGCCCAGTACCTCTGGTGCGGGCCGTGGCCGGGCGGGTAGCGGGCGGGGTTTGGTCGGTATGCGTGAGCGCGCCACCCTGTACCGGGGTGAGGTCACCGCCGGACCCAACCCTCACGGCGGCTGGACCGTCCACGCCATCCTCATCCCCAACCCGCCGGCCAACTCCACGGAGCAGCACCCCGCGTGACCACCGGCCTCGTGGTCGACAACCCCTGCGCCCCGCGTCCACCCGCCCTCGGTGACCGGCCCGTCCGATCCCCCGCACCGCACCGCGCTCGTCTCCGGCACGGTTTCCCACAGAAAGAACACCGGCCGCATGCCCACCGTTCTCATCGTCGGCGACCACGAGCTGCAACGCCTCGGATGCCGCCTCCTGCTGGATTCCGAGCCGGACCTGAGCCCGGTCGGCGAGGCGGCCGGCGGTGCCGAGGCGGTTCACATGACCACCGCGCTCCGCCCGGACGTCGTCCTCATTCACATCCTCAAGCCCAACACGGACGCGATCGACACCGTCCGCCGCATCGCACGCGGCGACAGCCCGCCCCTGCCCCGCGTACTGGTGCTCGCTCCCGCCGGGCTCGACGGGTACGCGTGGGCCGTTCTGGCGGCAGGCGCTGACGCACTGCTCCCGGAAACCACCGCCCCGCACGAGCTGACCGGGGCCATCCGCGCGGTGGTGGCCGGAGGCGCCGTCATCCCGCCCGATCTCACCCGTCGGCTCATCGACACCGTCCGACGACGGGCGCCCGCCCCTGCGGCTCTCCCGACGGAACGGCTCGGCGCACTGTCCGAGCGTGAACGACAGGTGCTGGCCGCCATTGCCTCCGGCTGGAGCACGACCGAGACCGCCGACCACCTGTTCATCGCCCCGGCCACCGTCAAGTCGAACGTCAGCCGTATTCTCACCAAGATCGGCGCCCGTAGTCGCGTCCAGGCTGTCGCCCTCGCCTACGAGTCGGGCCTGACCGCGCCGCACACCACTCGCTCGCCGTTCCTTTCGCCCGGCCGTACTCACCCGGCTACACAAGGCAGTCCGTGGACCGCCCGTCGCTGCCGCGAGGAGGATGAACCCTAGTACTCCGGTACTGGTCGGCGTCGCCGCATTCCCGCCCGCAGTGCCGTAGCGCCAGTCGATACCGCTTCTAGGCTGGGTAGCATCCGACTCCGTCTCGCCTCCCGTACTCGAAGCAGCCGCGCCGCCCACTTGAGGGCTCAGCAGACCGCCCACCCCACGGCCGCCTTCTCTCCGCTTCCGGTACCCGGCTCCGACGAAACGTGCGCCGACGAAGCCAGGACTGTCGCCGACCCCGAGCCGTCGTCAGCCGTACGATCGCGGAAGAGCGGTCGCCCCCGGTCGGCGCTCTCCCCAGCCGCCGGACGTCTGTCCATTCCCCCGAGACAGGCGAACGGCTCGCCTGCACCGCGAAGGGCACAGACCTTGACCCCTCCGCCCCCGAAGGATTCCCGGCCCGAGCTGCCTGAGGCGCTGACGAACGACGCTGAGCAACGGGTGATCGTTTCGATCATCGCGCGGCTGTCCGCCTGGCGGTGGGCGGACCGGGCCCACCCTCGCGTCCGGCGGTGGGGCGTCCCGCTGTTCTGCGCCGCCGTGGGCCTGCCTTCCGTACTCAATCCCGCCGGCGATTCAGGAATCGCCGAGGTGCTGGTCCTCACCGTGGCTCTGACCGTTCCCCTGCTGTGGCGGGAGCGTCGGCCCATGCTGGTCTTCGCACTCACGACTGCCACCGCCGTGCTGACGGCCTATGCGGGGTCCCTCCACGGCGCCGACGCCAGTGCCGACGTCGCCCGCGTCGTGGCCCTGTTCAACGTGGGCCGTTTCGGCACCCCCCGCCAACTGCTCATCGCCGTCGCCGTCGCTCTGGCACAGCTGATCGCCTGGGCCGCCACGTTCCGGAGCGACGGGCAGCTGGGATACGCCGGACGCCCGGAACCGGTCTTGCTCCTGGGGATCGTGACGGTGACGGCCATCGCCGGCCTCGGCCTGGCCACCCGCCTGGTCAACGTCGTCATCGCCGCCATGCAGAAGGAGAAGGACCAGCAGGCCCGCCTCGCGGTCGCTCAGGAACGCGCCCGCGTCTCGAAGGAGATGCACGACATTCTCGGCCACACCCTCGCCGTGATCGTCGGCCTCGCCGACGGCGCCGCGGGCCTGACCGAGAAGAAGCCCCAGCGCGGTGCCGAGACCTTGCGGATCATCGCCGACAGCGGCCGCGGCGCGCTTACCGAACTGCGCCGGCTCCTCGCTGTCGTCGGCGATGACAACGACCGGCCGCACGATGCCCCGCTCGCTCCACAGCCCAGCCTGGGCGACCTCGATCCTCTGATCGACCGAGTCCGCGCCGCCGGACCGAGCGTCACCCTCAGCACCGACGGCGACCTCACCGCGCTGGCCCCCGGCCTCCAGCTCGCCGTCTACCGCATCGTCCAGGAAGCCCTCACCAACACCCTCAAATACGCCGCCCCAGACACTTCACTCACCGTGCTGGTAGCCATCGGGTCCGGCACGGTCCGTATCGATGTCGAGGACACCGGCCCCTTCCGTGCACCCCGCTCGCGACGACGGAGCGCCGGAAAGGGCCGCGGCTTGGTCGGCATGCGCGAACGCGCGGCCATCTACCAGGGCAGAGTCACCGCCGGCCCCAACCGCCAAGGCGGCTGGAGCGTCCACGCCCGTCTCCTGACCACCCCGCCCGCCACGACCACAACGGAGAACCCCCGCGCATGACGACCGTGCTCATCGTCGACGACCAGGCCCTGCAACGCCTCGGCTTCAGCATGCTTCTGGAACAGCACCCGGACCTCACCGTCATCGGTGAAGCCACCCACGGCGCCGAGGCCGTCCGCAAGGCCGCCGAACTCAAGCCCGACGTCGTCCTCATGGACGTCCGCATGCCCGGCATGGACGGTATCGAGGCCACCAGACGCATCATCGAGTCCGGCGGACGCTCCCGCATCCTGGTCCTGACCACCTTCGACCTCGACGAATACGCCTACGACGCCCTGCGCGCCGGAGCGTCCGGGTTCCTGCTGAAAGACGCCCTGCCCGACGAACTCATCGCCGGCATCCGCGCTGTGGCCGCCGGAGACTCCGTCATCGCTCCCGGCCTGACCCGCAAGCTCATCGATGCCTTCACCAGCCACCTGCCCGGCCACACGGCCGAACAGCAACGGCAGCTCGCCCGCCTCACCAACCGTGAACGCGAAGTACTCACCGCCATCGCGACAGGCTTGACCAACACCCAGATCGCCGAACAGCTCTCCCTTGCCGAGTCCACCGTCAAGTCCCACGTGAGCAGCATCCTCACCAAGATCGGAGTCCGGGACCGGGTCCAGGCCGTGATCTTCGCCTACGACACCGGCCTCGTCAGACCCGCCTGAAACGGCCGGAGGTCCGCGTCGTGCGCTCGACTGCCGGTTCCCGGGTCTCAGGAAGCTGGCGTCGCCTCCTTCGCCACAGCAGCGCGCCCCCCGCCCCCATCAGAGCGACCACGGCGACCGCGGGGCCGCCCAGCGTGAGGGCGCGCTGGAGGGAGGTCGCGGCGGCGTATCCGACACCTGCCTCGGCCGTGGCCCACACACAGGCGGCGACGGCGCTGTACGGCGCGATGCACCGGTAGGCCAGGCGAGTGGCACCCGCGGTGTGCGGGGCGAGGGTGCGTACCACCGGCAGGAAGCGGGCCAGGAAGATCGCCCGCCCGCCGTGACGGGCCATGAGCGCCTCGGCGTGCAGGCACGCGGGATCGGGGATGCGTTGTGCCAGTCGGCCCGCCCGCAACTGGTCGCCCAGGAGCCTGCCGGTCCGGTGTGCGAGGAAGTCCCCGGTGATCGCGGCCGCGGCTGCGGCCGCGATCACGAGCAGGAGATTGATGTGACCGGTCTGGGCCATGCTGCCGGCGGTGACCATCAGAGTGAGGGTGGGGATGAAAGCACCGACCAGCAGAATTGATTCAGCCAGGATGGCCAGGGCGATCACGGCGTAGGCGGCGGCCGGGGGAACGCTGCCGAGCGCGTCGGTCAGGATACTCATCGTGCGCTCTGGCCCTGCGAGGACTGGTCGTTCGGATCGTCGGCTCGGGGACGCCGCAGCTGCCAGACATGGGCGGGAGGCAGATTGGCCCACACGGCCCACCGGCCTGTCGCGTACCTGCTCTGGTAGGCGGCCATGACCTCGTCGACCGCCGCGTGGCGGCGCGCTTCTGCGCGTGAGGCGGTCAGTGACCTGGCCGCCCTGGTGCCCTGGTAGGCGAAATAGGTCAGGGTCCCGCCGGGGTGAAGCAGGTCGATGTAGCGCGCCATGATCCGCTCGACTTCGGCAGGGGGCAAATTGGTGAGGGGCAGGCCGGAGACGATCACGTCGTAGCGCTCATCGGTGTCCAGGTCCTGGACGTAGCTCCGGTGGACCTTCGCCTCTACGGACCGGTTGACGCGAGCCGTGAAGGTGAGGACACCGGCGCCGGCGCCCAGGGCAAGGACTGCCCGCAGGCCGTTCTCCGTCGGGATGTGTACGCCGCGGAAGTCGGTGGTCGTGTGGGCCAGGATCAGGCCGGCGACGGCGCTGGAGACGGTCGTGCCGATGGAGCGCATGAGCGCGTTGAGGCCGTTGGCGGCGGCGGTCTCGGACACCGGCACGGCTTCCATGATCAGCGCGGGCAGCGCGCCGTACGCGAAGCCCACTCCGGCCGCCACGACGCAGGAGGCCACGATGACCTGCCAGACCCCGGACATCATCATGGTGATGAGGTGGCCCACCGCCACGATCGCGGACCCGATCATGAGGGTCACCTTCGGCCCCTTGCTCTTGGTGATGCGCGCTCCGTACGGAGAGACCGCCATCATCACCAGGCCCTGCGGAGCCATGACCAGGCCGGTGACGATCAGGGACTTGCCCAGACCGTATAGCCGGTGGCCTCAGGTATCTGGAGCAGTTGCGGCAGCGCCATGTTCATCGAGAAATGGATCCGTGGACGGCCCTCCTGGATCTCGATCCACGTCAAGCCCGCTGATCCCGGCAAGTAGCGGCCGAAGCCCTGCATGGTGAGGTGCAGCAGCAGGCAGGCGATTCCGCCTCCATGCCCGACGAGGACCGTCGTGCGGTGCGGGCCGGAGCAAACGTCGTTCAGTAGGAGTACATAGCGGTCTGGACGTCCTCGAACGATTCGCCTCCAGGCGAGCGGAGTTGGTGGATCGGCACTCCTTGACGGGTGACTTCCACGGCCGCCAAGTCCCCTGGCTTCCCGCCGAGGTGGCCGCTGTTCTTCGCGACCAGACGCTCATCCACCCGCACGTCGTCCGGTGCGAGCGCGGCGGCCAGCAGCTCAGCGGAGCCGCGAGCGCGTGACATCGGACTGCCGAGCATCTGGTCGACTGCGATTTCGGAGGCGGCGAGGCCGTCGCCGACGGCACGTATGTCGTCGCGTCCGCGTTCGCTGAGACGACCGCCGACGGCCTGGCCTTGATGGATGCCGCGGAGGTTCTCCTCCGTTAAACCTCAGTCGCCCGCGATCGTCGAAGCGGCCCAGCAGGTCCACGTCCGGCGAAACACCCGGACGCGGGACCCTGTTCGAGACACCGTTCGACCCTGCTGGATAAAGCACAAGCTCAGGACAGCCGGACCGCCATCGAGTACACCCGAGTGATCTGCTCATCGCTGCCGTTGTCGTCCGAGATCAGATACAACGGGCGCCACCCTTTGTAGCGACCGTCGGTCCACGCGCCTCCGAGGGCCATGCCTTCGACGTTGGCGAGCAGTGGGTTGAGCATTCGCCCATCCACTCTCGCCACTCTTCCGGGGCCCCCAGCCGGGCATTTGGCAAGGTCGAAAACCGGCTCGCTTTTGGCGAAGACATCAGCTGGCAGTTTGTACAGGGACTTCTCGTCGGTCACGTCGCGAGCGTTCGTCAGTGACAGTTCGACGACCCGGATCGCGTTGCCGAGTCCCGCTGTGTACTGGCGCTCCAGCGCCAGCAGACGTCCGCTGTCGACCGCGGCCAGCTCCACGAGATACATCCCGTCTCCGGAGAGATACGCGTACTGCCTGTCCGGGACGTACGTGCCACCGTGCGTTCCCTTGTAGCGCTGTATGCGCAGGATATGGCGGCCGCGCACATCGCCGTCCTGGGCCAGCGGCGCCTCCCATCCCGCGTACAGATAGCGGCCATCGGACGAGACAGTGAGCGATTCGATACCACGCCCCAACAGGGCACCACCCACCGGCGCGTACTGGAGTTCCTTCGGCACGGGGATGGACCGGCCGATCTGCTTACCGCCGGCGATGTCGAAGCGGCGGATGGCGGGACCTGTCTCGGAACCGACCAGCATCGTCTTGCCGCCCTTCTCCACGACGAGCGCCTCCCCGTCATACCAGTCGGGGAGTGTGTCGCCGTCCGCGGGCCGCAGAGTGTTGGCCGTGGTCGCCACAGGCTTCAGGTCGAACGGGGAGCCGAGCCGCACGGGGAAGACGCGGCCCGGGCTGTTGTCAGCGAGCGCCAGCGCCGTGGAGGGATTGGCGGACTGCAGACCGAGGGCCGAAAGCCCTTCCACCGGCTCGTAGTTCACGTGCTTCTTGTTGAGATCGTCGGAATGGTCGAGCAGTACGGCGCTGGGAGAGCACGCTCCGGCGGCTTCGGCAGGGTGCGTCTCCTGCCACCGGTCCAGCGCTGGCGGCAGGAGCAGACCGAGCGCCAGGCCCGTCGTCCCCGCGAGCAGCGACCAGGCCGCTGTCCGCCGCGTACGCGCGGGCGCGTACGGGGCCCGTACCGGAAGCGACGGAAGCACCGCCACATTGCGGATGAATTCCAGACCGCCGACCCCGTTGCGGTCCTGGTCCTGGGGTTCCTGCGGCAGCTCCGGCCTCATGCCCGCGATACGCGCCTTGACTGCCTCGAAGAGCGTGTGCAGCCCGAGCATCCCCGGTCCGTCCGGGACCCCCTGGCGCATGATGTCGACCAGAGCGCCGGTGAACGCGGTGCAGCTCTTCGGATCGGGGGCGTGCGAGGGCCGGTCGTGCGGGCCGGACGTCATCACGTACGAGCCCTCGACATCCCGCAGCGTCTCCACTGCCACTTTCCCGCCGCGCGCCCCGCGATCGGCTGCGGACATTTCTGTCAGCACCTGTCCACTGAAGCAGCAGTCGAGTATGAGCACCCGGCGCAGGGCCGAGCCCTGGTCCCGGATGGCCCTGCGTACGTCGACAGCGCGGACGCAGGTGTCCGGTTGGTCCTCGGCGGAGTCGGGCAGGGTCAAGTGCAGCTGCTGCTCGTGCCGGTCGAGTAGCCCGTGCCCGGCGTAGTAGACGATCAGAGTATCTTCCGCCTGCTTGGCCGCCTCTCGTATCGGACCGACCAGTTCGGAGGGTGCCCGCGGATTCGAAACGGTGGTGATCCGGTCTTCGGGGATGCCCCAGATCTCCTTGTCGGTCAGCGCGGACCGCAGTTCGGTGAGGTTGTGCTT
Source organism: Streptomyces panacea (assembly GCF_040560175.1). Classification (NCBI taxonomy): domain Bacteria; kingdom Bacillati; phylum Actinomycetota; class Actinomycetes; order Kitasatosporales; family Streptomycetaceae; genus Streptomyces; species Streptomyces panacea. Next base: position 36,253 of record NZ_JARJHW010000024.1, on the reverse strand, counting down.
GACACCGCGCAGCGAGTCGAGATGGGTGTAGTCGTCGACCCCGATCAGGACGCAGGTCGAGCGGCGCGGATCGATCCGCCGGGAAGGGCCATCCGTCTGCTGCCCGTCTGACTCCTCGGCAACAGTCACGGCGCGCCCCCGGGGGTGGGACGGGAGTGGGGGCCGGGATCATCCGGCCGCGGATCGGACGTTCGCCGTTCCGGGGTCCGGGGGTCGGAGGCGGCTCCCCCGGCGGGTGGCTCCAGCCCAAATCTGCGCAGGACAGCTTCGGTCTCCGCCGCGTCCGCCCCGAGTACGTTGATGGTGACCGGCGCCTGCGATCTGCGGCCCTGGCGCCAGGCCAAGTACGAATACGGCAGCTGCACCAGCGCGGCTCCCGCGGAGATCAGCGCCAGCACCGCGTCGAGACTGGGCCCCATTCGTCCGGACTCCGCGCCGGTGACCGCCTCGATTCGGGCGTGCCCGCGCAGGGCCCGGTCGTCCGCGAGCCAGTTGTACAGAGAGCGCAGATCTCTCTCTTGATCCGGTCCTGTCGTCTCGAATCTGATTTCCATCGGCTCCCCCGTCTTGGTTCATCGCCGGACGACCTGCGTCTCGTGCGCACTGCACACGACGGTGTAACTATCGTACGTAAGAGGGGAGTTGCACCCCCGCGCTTCACCAGACACGTGCCGTCGGCGGTCCAGGTGTGGCGTCCGTCGAACGGACAGCCTGCACTCCGCAGCACTATGAGTCGAGACCTTGTCGTGCCCGGCTCCGGTGCGAGCCGGTAAGAGGCACCGGCGGTGGCCATGGTCCCGATCGCGCAGACCATGGCGGCCGTCCCTCGTCACATCCCGAGTGAACAAGCACGTGGTCCGCAGCCCCGCGGAGGCTGGGATGGTCCCTGCGGGGCGCGATGGACTGATCGACGTCCGGGCCTGCTCACCGCCGGCCAGGATGGTCATGCATGAGGTGCGCGACCGTACCGATCATGAAGCTCGATCCCTCCCAGCAGAGTTCTCGTACTCGGCGAAGAAACTCGGCTTCTTCCAGGCACGAAAGATGGGCACCTGACCAGGGCGGATGCCCGTCAGGTGCCCTGGTCCGTACCCGCCTGGGCCGCGAGTCGAAAGGTCCCTTGGTTGCTGGCCGGCCACGAGACGGTTCGTTCGACAACCCATCGGTGGCGGCCCATTCGTTGCGAGGATTCGACGCCCTTGCGGGCGATCTGGGCGGGAGGCTGCCACGGATTTGGCGCGCTGTACCCACAGGCGCACCTGTCGGCCGCGGCCCGCCGAACCCGCACCGACCGGCTCACCCGGGTCCTGATCCGGACTCCCACCAACGCCGCCTGAGGGCGTACGCGAGGGTCACCGTGTCGACTTCACCGAAGGGGGCCCTCTTCCCCCGTCATGCGGTCACCGGCACCCGCCGCGGGCTCAGGAGCGGGCTCCGGGGTGGCCACTCCCTGATCGGCCGCGGCGGCGCCGGAGTTGATGGCCCAGCGGGCGAGTAGAAACGAGGCCGGTGTGGCGAGAATGCCTGCCGCCACCGCCGCGACGTTCTTGCCCAGGCCCAGGGAGTTCACACCGAAGAAGAGCAGCACGCCACTGAGAACCAGATTGACAACACTCGACAAGGGATAGCGGACGAACGCGCGCCACGTCGGTCTTGTACGGCAGGTGATGTACGAGTTCAGCAGGAACGACCCGAGAACGCTGACTCCGTAGCCGATCGCATGGGCGACCAGATAGGGAATCCACCGGTTCAGCGAGGCGTAGACGCTGAGATACACAGCCGTGTTGACGATTCCGATTACCGCGAAGACGAGGAATTGTCCAACGGTTCGAGTTCGGGTCTTGGCGGATCCGGTCATCGCTGCCGCCTTCAATTCCGTCGTCGGAGTCGTCGCGTCCGTGACGGACGAAGGGACATTCCTGACGGCACCAGATCCCTGCGGACTTGTTTCCGTCTCGCTCACCACGTAGAGCGGACGGTGCTTCGTCTCGCAGTAGATACGGCCGACGTATTCACCGATGATCCCGAGCGTGGCCAGCTGAATTCCACCGATGGCCACCACGACCGCCAGCAAGGTGGCGAATCCGGGCACGCGCACTCCGTGCAACGCGACATCCGCGACGATCCACAGCGCGTACACGAATGCCGCGAGCGCCAACATCAGTCCGGCATAGATGGCCAGCCGCAGCGGACGGCTGTTGAAGGAGATGAGTCCGTCGATTCCGTAGTTGAGGAGGTGTTTGACGTCCCATTTCGAGCGCCCCGCGGCGCGGCCGGCGTTGTGATAGCCGAAGCTGACGGTGTCGAAGCCGATCCAGGAGAAGATCCCCTTGGAGAACCGGTTGGCCTCGGGCAGAGCGAGGACCGCGTCCACCGCAGTACGTGACAGAAGCCTGAAGTCCCCTTCACCGTCCACGACTTCGACGTCCATGCACCGGCCCATGGCCCGGTAGTACGCGGAACTGAGGGCGCTGCGCACCGCGCCCTCACCCGAACGGTCCCGGCGTGCTACGACCTGGTCGTAGCCGTGCTGCCGGAGCAGCAGCATGTGGGGAACGAGATGCGGCGGATGCTGAAGGTCCGCGTCCATGACGACCACCGCTTCTCCTCGCGACATACGAAGCCCCGCGAGCATCGCCGCCTCCTTGCCGAAATTGCGGCTGAAGGATGTGTAACGGACCCGGCGATCCGCGGTGGCGAGGTCCCGCAACTGCTCCCTGGTCGTGTCGCTGCTGCCGTCGTCCACGTAACAGATCTCGAAGGGACGCCGCGTGGTTTCGAGGACTGAAACCAGTGAGTGGTGAAAGACACCGACCACCTCTTCTTCGTTGAAGCACGGAACAACAATCGAAACCTGGCACTCTGTCATTCGCTTCCCCAACAGGTCTGTATACGGCGTCCCGGGCCAGGCCGGCGCTCTCTCCCGGACGCACCCCCGGTCGAAGATGCGTCGAGTGAATTTCGCAGACCTCCTGGACGTATGCACGCCCACTGGCCGCACGGCCCGATGCGGCGGCACCGAACGGGTGAAGCCGCCGCGGCATCTCCCCGGGCAGGCCCGCGGATCAGGATTCCGGCTGTTCGATAGCCGCAAGCTGAATGCCCGCGCCGGCGAAGGGTCCTCCCTTCCCCGGCTTCAGCAGCCCGTTCGTGCCGCCGGCGGGTGGCACCTTGATGGCGACGTGGAAGAGAGACCAGTCATGGAACGCGTACCGGAGAAGTCCGTTCAGCCGCGACGTACCGGAGACGTGCCGACCACGAGGACGGCGGGGCGGTGGACACCGCTCTGGGCGGGGCTGCTCGCCCTTCCGCCGGTCGCCCTGCTCGCGACGGCGGCGTGGGTCGGGCGTCTGGTCCGTCCCGGTGGCGACGACTGGTGCTTCCTGCCCCAAGTCGCGGACGGCGGGTTGTCAGCGATCGTGGACAAGTTCTACTCAGTGGACAACGGGCGTGTCGCGAACGCCGTGTTCGTCTGGGCCTACGCGCGGTTCGGCGTCGCCGGTCAGCAGTGGTTCGGGCTGTTCACCGGCGTGCTGGTGCTCGCTCTCCTCTGGGCGTTCCTCGCCAGGGTGCTGGGCGGGACGCGCATGCGGGTCCCGCGGGGAGCGCCGTTCCTGGTGGCGTCCATAGTGACGGTCCTGTTCCTGCTCGGGTCCCCCAACACCTACAAGACGTTCTACTGGCCGGCCGCGTCCGTCTCCCACACGCTGCCCCCCGCGCTCGCCTGCGCCGCGGTCATCCCCGTACTGCGTGCCACATCACGGCGGAGCAGAGTCCTCGTTCTGCTCTCGGTCTTCGTCATGGGACTGATGCTGGGCACGCTCTCGGAGGAGACCGGGGTCGTCGCGGTGGTCGTACTGGCGACCGCGCTGCTGATCAGCGGTCGCGTGTTCCCCGAAGCGCGACGCCACTTCCTGCGGTTGTGCTGTGCGGGCGCGATCGCGGGCATCGTGATCGGAGGCGTGATCCTCTTCACCTCGCCGGGCGCGCAGCATCGCCGTGAACGTCATTACACAGTGTCGGCACTCGCCCCCGAGACGCTCCTCGCATCCCTGCGCGGCTTCGCCCACATCGTCATCACCTGTCTCACGACGTGGCAGTACCTGGGCGCCGTCGCGGCCGGCGTCCTTCTGGGCCTGCTGGCCCGGCCCCCCCGAGGTGGTCTCGCCCCGGTGAAGAACCAACTGCTCTGCGCCGGGGCCGGAGCCGTCGCGCTCCTCGTCTCCGGCTACCTCTGCACCGTCATCACCTATCCGGCCTTCGGGCCCACCGTCGTGACATCGACACGTCTGTGGAACGACTACCTGCTGCTCTACATCCTCTTCCTCGTCTTCGTCGGCACGCTCATCGCCCGCGCGTGGCCACACCGCATGCTGTGGACCGGGTCGGCCGTGGCCGCCGGAGCGGGGATGTGCGTTCTCGTCTGCCTCTCGCTCGGGACGTCGCTCACCGGCCTCGAAACCGACATGGCCGTACGGGCCGGAAAGTGGGACCGTCAGGACACCCGTCTACGCGGCGGGGCCACGGCGGGCGCCAAGATCCTCCCGTACGAACGCATGCCTCTCAGGGAGATGACCGAACCGTTCGGCGCCGGTGGACGCATCGCCTGGCCGGCTGTCTGCGTCGCCGACTACTACGGGCTGGACAGCGTCACCCGAGCCGCCAGCCGACCCTGACAACGGGATGCCCGCCTTCGAGTACGCCCGCGCCCGACGTCGGGCGCGCCAACCGTGGATCCCGTCCGACGCGGTCAGGAAACGTTCAGGTACGTCCTGGGAGCGTCGCCTCCATGACCACCAACACGCATGCCGGCCGGTCGTACTCCCTACCCCGGCAGATGGCGAACAAGGTTCCCGAAGTCACCCTGTACTTTTGGGTGATCAAAGTGCTGTGCACGACGGTGGGCGAGACCGCCGCCGATCTCCTGAACGCGGATCTGGGCCTGGGCCTGGTCACCACGTCGTACGTCATGGCCGGTCTGCTGGCCGTCGCTCTGGTCGTCCAGTTCCGTACCCGGGCCTATGTGCCGTGGGTGTACTGGCTGGCCGTCGTGCTGATCAGCGTGGTCGGCACGCTGATCACGGACAATCTCACCGACAATCTCGGGGTCCCGCTGGAGACGACGACGGCGGTCTTCGCCGTGGCTCTCGTCCTCACCTTCGCCGCCTGGTACCTGAGCGAGCGGACGCTGTCGATCCACAGCATCCGCACGGGCCGCAGGGAAGCCTTCTACTGGCTCGCGATCCTGTTCACGTTCGCCCTGGGCACCGCGGCCGGTGATCTGACCGCCGAGCGGCTCAACGTGGGGTACTGGCTGTCCGCCCTGCTCTTCGCCGGCCTGATCGCGGTCGTGGCTGTCGCCCACTACTCGCTGGACCTCAACGCCGTGTGGTCGTTCTGGATCGCGTACGTGCTGACCCGGCCGCTCGGCGCCTCGCTGGGCGACTATCTGTCCCAGCCGGTGGCCGACGGCGGCCTCGGGCTCGGCGCGGTCGGCACGAGCGTCCTGTTCCTCGCGGTCATTCTCGGTCTGGTCGTGTTTCTGTCCCGCACCAAACGGGACGTAGCCGTGGCGGAGCCCGTCAGCCCGCGGGCAGGCTGACGGCGAACGACGCGCCGGGGCCTCCGTCCGAGAGCGTGATGTCGCCGCCGGCGGCGCGGGCGAGGCGCCTGGCGAGCGCCAGGCCCAGCCCCGCGCCGTCGTGGCCGTCGGCGGGATCCGCGCGACGGCCCGGCTCGAACAGCGAGGAACGGAACTCTTCGGGGACCCCGGGGCCGTCGTCGCCGACGTACAGGGTGATCCGTCCGGTGCCCGCCGCACATCTGACGGTCACCGTATGCCGGGCGTAGCGGCGCGCGTTGTCCAGCAGGGGCGTCAGAATGCGCTCGGCGACCTCCTCCGAGACCCCGATGTCCGCGTGGTCTCCCCGGATCGTCACTGTCGGGGAGCCGGGGTCCTGGGCGCGGTCCCGCGCGAGGAGCCGGTGGATCACATCAGGAAAGCGGCAGCGGCCGGGCGCCGGCGACTCGCGGGTGCGAACCTCGGAGAGCAGCGCGTCGCAGATCTGCCGCATCGTCGCCGCGGCGTCGGCGATGGCCTCGTGGGAGGCCCGCCGTTCGGCGGCGTCGCGAGGCCGGCTGTTCAGCCAGTCGGTCTCGGCGGTGACGCGGGCCAGCGGAGTGCGCAGTTCGTGCGACAACTCGGCCGCCTGGTGCTGTTCGTGGCGCAGGACGGCGGCCAACCGGTCCAGCAGGACGTCCAGGTTGGCGGCGAGTGCGGCGAGTTCGGCGGGCCGCCCGGCGGAGCCGAATCGTTCCGGGGCGGCGGACTCGCTCCATCGCGCGGCCTGGTCGCTCATCGCGGCGACGGGCCGCAGAGCGCGCCGGACGACCAGCCGGGTGAGCAGGTAGATGCCTCCCAGCAGCGCCACGGCCAGGGCGGTGGACGCCACGAGCGCCGTGTCGGCCGTGCTGCGGTACGGGTCCAGGCTCACCGACGCCACAACGGTGCCCGCCTGGCCCGAGCCGTCCGCCTTCGCGACGGGGAGCGCGTACAGCCGCCACGAACCGGGGCCCGAACTGTCGGCGAAGACATGGCTCTTCCCCGCCAGCAGATCCGCCTGCCGCCGCAGCGGATCGGACGCGCCGGGGGGCTTCTCGACGGCCTTTCGGCCTTGATAGATCCATACGCCGCTGTCCAGTGCCTCGTCCTGTGCGGGCTCCCGGACGACGAGTCGGCCGTCCGGGCGGGCCTCGACAGTGGCGCCGACCGCTTCGGCGCGGGTGCGCACCACGTCGTCGGCCTGTTGGCGGAGCCGGTTGTCCAGGGCGAGGTTGAACACGGTCGTGAGGACCGCGATCCACAGGGCGCCGGCGACCAGGGCCATCAGCGCGAGACGGCCTCGCAGGGTACGGGCGGTACGGAGGCGTCTCATGCGAAGCGGTATCCGATCCCCCGGACCGTATGAATACGGTGCGGGCAGTTCGCGTCGCGCAGCTTCCGCCGCAGCCTGGCCAGGTACTGGTCGAGCGTGTTGTCGCTGACCTGCGCGCCCTCCGGCCAGCCCGCCCGCAGGAGCACTCGTCGGCGGACCGCGGCGCCGGGCTCCGCCATCAGGCGGGCGAGGAGACGGAATTCGGTGGGTGTGAGGGCGACGGGGCGGTCGTGGACGCTCAGTTCGTGCCGTACCGGGTCGAGACGGAGGGCGCCCGTGCCGTCGGTGACGACCTGCGACGGGCCCGTCCGGCTCAGGACGGCGCGCAGCCGCGCGGCCAGTTCGCTGAGATGGAAGGGTTTGACCAGATAGTCGTCGCCGCCGGACGCGAAGCCGGAGAGCCGGTCCGTGAGGTTCCCGCGGGCGGTCAGGAAGATCACCGGGGCGGTGATGCCCGCACCGCGCATGGCCTGGCACACGTCCCGGCCGTCGGAGTCGGGCAGCCCGATGTCCAGCACCACCGCGTCCACCGACCGGTCGACCGTCCGCAGGGCGACGGCGCCGTCGGAGGCGGTCACGACGTCGAAGTCCTCGTCGCGCAGGCCGCGGGCGAGCACGTCGCGAAGGCCGTGATCGTCCTCCACGATCAGAATCCGGGCGAGCGTCACCATGTCAGCCTCTCTCCGGGCTCTCCGGGCTCTCCGGGAGCAGCAGGGTGAAGCGCGTCGGCGCCTGTCGGGTCAGACCGAGCCGTGCCCCCGTACTGTCGGCGAGTTCGGCGGCGAGGGAGAGCCCGATCCCCTGTCCCGGCCCGGTGGTGGTGCCGCGCTCGAACAGCGCCGCCGGGTCGGTGGTGAGACTTCCCTCGTCGCCGACGTCGACGGCCAGGGCGTCGCCGATCTCCCGCAGAGTCACCGTGACCGTTCCGCTGCCGTGCCGCCGTGCGTTGTCCAGAAGGATGTCGAGGATCTGGGCAGTGGTCCGGCCGGGGACGGTCAGCGCGGCGACCGCCCGGTCGATCACGAGGTCGAGGCGGCGGCCGTCCTGGGCGAGCGGGCCGTGCCAGCGTGTCTCGGCCTGCTCCAGCAGCGCCCCGGCCGGGCGGCCGGCGGGGCGGGAGGCGGTCGCGGCCCGTTCCCCGGCCAGCCGGAGTACCTCGTCGATCGTGTCCTGGAGGTACTGGGACTGCTCCAGCGCGTCCTCCAGCGCGGTGCGCGGGTCCGCGCCCGGGTCGCTGATGGCTGTTTCCAGCCCGAGCCGCAGACCGGTGAGCGGAGTGCGCAGCTGATGGGAGGCATTGGCGGTGAAGTGCCGTTCATGGCGAAGCAGTTCGGACAGACGCTGCACCATCTCGTTGTGCGTACGGGCGACTTGGTCGATCTCGGCGACTCGGCTGCCGGCCGCCCGCGCGGTCAGGTCGCCGTCGGCGATCGCCCGCGACGTACGGGAGAGGGCTTCCAACGGCTCGCTCAGAGACCGTGCCTGGCGCCGGGCGACGAGGACGGCCACGCCCAGCGCCACCAGCACCACGCCCGCCAGGGCGCCCCAGGCCAGCAGGACGCGATTCCACACGGTCCCGGCACCGACCGAGGCACGGACCACCCCGATGACCCGTTCGTTCTGGGACACGGGCACCGCGGCCACCAGTTCGCCGCCGGTGTGCTCCTCGATCACGCTGTCGGCCAGGGCCCGGCGGGTGACCGCGTCCGCCGTCCGTGGCCCGGTGCCCGCCCGCAGGCGCAGCTGGCCGTCGTAGACGCCGAGCCGCCCCTCACCGGGTCCGGACGGCAGTTCGAGCGGATCCCCCGCGGCGAACCGGGGACCGACATGGACCGCGGCGGCCATCGCGGCACGCTCCACCTCCCCGCGTTCGTCGGCGAAGAGCGACACCCGGATGGCCACGGCGAGCGGCACCACCAGCAGGGCGAGGGCGACGGCCGCCGCCACCAGGGCCACCCGGACCACACGCTGTCTCATGGTGTCCATCATGGGGCGCCTCACGGGCGCGGCCGGTTCACGCCGGGCGGTTTTGCCGTCGTCTAACCATGGGCGGGCCGAGCTCTTACCGGCCGCTGCCTAGCGTCACGGGAACAGCAGTCGGCCTCACTCGTGACACTCGTGAAGGGCACCACGATCATGCGACGCACCCTGGCTCTTTCCCTCGCCGCTCTGGCACTCACCGCGGGAGGTGTCGCCGGCTGCGGCGGCGGCTCCTCGTCGGGCGACGGATCATCGAACGGCACCACCGGCGCACCGGCTCCCGTCGAGACCAACCCCGCCGGTGACATCCCCGACGACCAGGCGTTCGTCGCGTACCGGCCACCGGGCGGCGGCTTCACGGTCAAGGTGCCCGAGGGCTGGTCACGCAGTACGAGCGGCGGTTCGACCGTATTCACGGACAAGCTGAACAGGATCGAGATCGCGGCCGTCGACAGGCCCGCCGCTCCCTCCCCGGCGTCGGTGACGGCGGAGACGGTGCCGGTCCTTCGTAAGACGGTGCCTTCCTTCTCGCCGGGCAAGGCTTCGACGGTCACCCGCCACGACGGGCGGGCCGTCCTGCTCACCTACCAGGGTGACAGCGCACCGGACGAGGTGACCGGCAAGACCGTCCGCGACGCCTTCGAGCGGTACACCTTCCATCACCAGGGCCGGGAGGTCGATCTGACGCTGTCCGGGCCGGTGGGCGCCGACAACGTCGACCCCTGGCGCATCGTCTCCGACTCGCTGAGGTGGCAGTGACCACCGCGGGGGCCCCGGAGGCGGACGCGCTGCGGGCCAGGGACCTGTACCGCTTCTACCGGTCGGGCGAGGAGGAGACACTGGCGCTGCGCGGGGTGGATCTGCGCGTCCGGTACGGGGAGAGTGTCGCGGTCATCGGGCCGTCCGGCTCCGGCAAGTCGACCCTGCTCGCCTGCCTGGCCGGGCTGGACGAGCCGGACGGCGGCGTCGTACACGTCGGCGGGGAACGGATCAGCCACCGGCCCGAGGCCGAGCGTGCCCGCATGCGTGCCCGCCGTATCGGGGTGCTCTCCCAGTCCGGGAATCTCATCGCCCATCTGGACGTCGCCGCCAACATCCGCCTCGCCCGGACGGCCGTCCCCGGTACGGGCGGCCCGTCCGTCTCCGCGCGCCCGTCCGTCGCCGCACTGCTCGACCAGGTCGGGCTTGGGCACAGGGCCCGCGCACTCCCCCAGGAGCTGGCCGGCGGCGAACTCGCCCGCGCGGGACTGGCCGTGGCCCTGGCCAACGACCCGGACATCCTCCTCGCCGACGAACCGACCGGGGAACTGGACGGCGCGACGGAACAGCGCATCCTCCAACTGCTGCGATCCCGCGCCCTGGCGGGCCGCGGGGTGCTGCTGGTCACTCACAGCCCCGAGGCCGTGAAAATCGCCGACCGGGTCATCACCCTGCGCGACGGGAGGGCGTCATGAGCAGCGCCGATACGCAGGCCGAGACACTGGTCGACTGCCAGGACGCCGCCCGCACCTACGGCAGCGGACCGGCCGCGGTCGTGGCGGTGCACGGAGCGACCTGCCGGGTGCGCGCCGGCGACCGGATCGCGGTGACCGGTCCTTCGGGCTCCGGCAAGTCGACCCTGCTGCATCTGCTCGCCGCCCTGGAGGCGCCCACGACCGGCACGGTCGACCGCCGGGGTGTCGGGGTGGGCGGGACCGGCGTCGTCTTCCAGGGGCCGAGCCTGATCCCCGCCCTCGACGTGGCCGAGAACACCGCACTCCCACTGGTCCTGGCCGGCGTACCCGAGGACGAGGCACGACCGCGGGCGCTGGACGCGCTGACGCTGGTGGGCGCCGCCGATCTGGCCCGCAAACTGCCCGAGGAGATCTCGGGCGGCCAGTCGCAACGCGTCGCCGTCGCACGGGTGCTGGCACTGCGCCCCCGCCTCGTTCTCGCGGACGAGCCCACCGGTCAGCTGGACCACGCGACCGGTCAGCGCATCATCGACGTGCTGATCGCCGCCGCCGACGAGATCGGCGCCGCGCTGGTGGTCACCACCCACGACCCGGCGGTGGCCGAGCGGTTCGCCGAACGGTGGGAGATGCACGAAGGCCGACTGCGACCGAGGCACGGCCGACCCGCGCGAACCGGGGAAACGGCACACAGGGAAGAAAGCTCATGACTGTCACCACCTGGGTCGGCGGCCTGTTCCGCCACCACACCGGCCGGCTGCTCGCCACCGTGTCCGGCATCGCTCTCGCCGTCGCTCTCGTGGCCTCGCTCGGCTCGTTCCTGACAGCGTCGAAGACGACCATGACCGACCGGGCCGTCAGCTCGGTCGCGGTGGACTGGCAGGTCGAGGTCCAGCCAGGCAGCGATCCGGCCACGGTGCTGAACACCGTACGGACCGCGCACGGCGTACGGGACGCGCAGAGCGTCGGCTTCGCCCGCAGCACGGGATTCCGGGCCACCGGCGGGGGCAGTACGCACGACACCGGACCGGGCGTCGTGCTCGGCCTGCCGGACACCTACCGGGGGGCCTTCCCGGGCGAGGTCCGCCAGCTCACCGGCGCGACGTCCGGGGTGCTGATCGCCCAGCAGACCGCGGCGAACCTGCATGTGGGCCCTGGGGACACCGTCACCGTCAACCTGCCGGGGGCGAAGCCCGCCCAGGTGAAGGTGGCCGGTGTGGTGGATCTGCCGCAGGCCGACTCGCTGTTCCAGAAGGTCGGCGCGCCGCCGCAGTCGCAGCCCAGCGCGCCGCCCGACAACGTGCTGATGCTGCCGTCCCGCCTGTTCGACACCCTGACCGCGCCGGTCAAGGCGGTCGACCCGGCGGCCGTCACCACCCAGATCCATCTGACCCGCGACGCGCCGCTGCCCGCCGACCCGGCAGCCGCCTACACCTCGGACGCCGCCGCCGCGCGCAACCTGGAGGCCCGTACGTCCGGTGGGGGGTTGGTCGGCGACAACGTCGGCGCGTCCCTCGACGCGGCCCGCCAGGACGCGCTGTACGCGCAGATCCTGTTCCTCTTCCTCGGCGTGCCCGGAGCGGTGCTGGCAGCGCTGCTGACCGCGGCCGTCGCGGGCGCCGGGGCCGATCGGAGGCGCCGTGATCAGGCCCTGCTGCGCACCCGCGGGCTCCGCCCGCGCCAGGTGGCCGCTCTGGCGGGTGCCGAAGCGGCCGTCATCGGAGTGACGGGCGGGCTGCTGGGTCTCGGAGTCGCGGCCGTGGCGGGCAGGCTCGCCTTCGGCACCGCCTCGTTCGGGGCGAGGGGGACCTCGGCAGGCGGCTGGTTCGCCCTCTCGCTGCTCCTCGGGCTGCTGGTCGCGGCGGGCGCCGTCCTCGTGCCCGCGCTGCGTGACCTGCGCGGCGGTACGGTCGCGGCTGCCCGCCGGGTCGTCGGCCGGGCGCGCTCCCCGTGGTGGATGCGGTACGGCGTGGATCTGATCCTGCTCGCCGTCTCGCTCCTCGTCTTCCGGGCGTCCAGTGGCAACCAGTACGCGCTGGTCCTCGCCCCGGAGGGGGTGCCGAGCATCTCGGTGTCGTACTGGGCTTTCCTCGGCCCGGCCCTGCTCTGGTTCGGCTCCGCCCTGCTGCTCTACCGGCTGGCCGTCCTCGTACTCGCCCACGGACGGCGGTTCGTGGCCCGGCTGACCCGTCCGCTGACCGGCACCCTCGCCGGGACGACGGCGGCGAGCATGTCCCGCCGACGGCGCCCGCTGGCCCGCGCCGTGGTGCTCCTCGCACTCGCCGTCGCCTTCGCGGCGTCCACCGCGACACTCAACTCCACCTACAAGCAGCAGGCCGAGGTCGACGCGCGGCTCACCAACGGCGCCGACGTCACCGTCACCGAGTCCCCCGGCGTCAGCGTCGGCCCGGACGCCGGGAGCGCCCTCAGAACGGCGGGCGTACGCCACGTGGAACCGATCCAGCACCGGTTCGCGTATGTCGGCGCCGACCTCCAGGACCTGTACGGAGTCCAGCCGGCGAGCATCGCGTCAGCGACCTCCCTACAGGACGCGTACTTCGTCGGCGGCACCGCCAAGAGCCTCATGCACAAGCTCACCACCCGCCCCGACTCGATCCTGGTCAGCCAGGAAACCGTCAAGGACTTCCAGCTCAGGCCCGGCGACACCCTGAATCTGCGGCTCCAGGACAGCCGTACGAAGTCGCTGCACACCGTCCCCTTCCACTACGCGGGCGTCGTCAAGGAGTTCCCCACCGCCCCCAAGGACAGCTTCTTCGTTACGAACGCCTCGTACGTCGCCAAGGCCACCGGCAGCGACGCGATCGGCGCCTTCCTTCTCGACACCGGAGGCACCGGCCAGAAGAGCGTCGCCGCCGAACTGCGCCACAAGCTGGGCACGAGCGCGACCGTCACCGACATCACTCACACCCGCGCCACCGTCGGCTCCAGCCTCACCTCGGTCGACCTGGCCGGGCTCACCCGTATCGAACTCGGATTCGCGGTGCTGCTGGCCGCCGCGTCCGGCGGCATCGTCCTGGCACTCGGGCTGGCGGAACGGCGCCGCACGTTCGCCCTGACCACCGTCCTCGGCGCCACCCGGCGCCAGCTGCGTGGACTGGTCGTGAGCGAGGCGGTGGTCACGACCGTCGGGGGCCTGGCGGGCGGAGCACTCATCGGCTGGGCCCTGTCCCAGATGCTGGTGAAAGTCCTGACCGGCATCTTCGACCCGCCACCCGCGGCCATCGCCGTTCCCTGGGGCTATCTCGCGCTCACCACGGGCGCCGCGGTAGCGGCGATCGGCGTCTCGGCACTGAACGCCGCCCGCCGCTCCTCCCGGCCGCCCGTGGAAGAACTCCGGGATCTATGAGGGGCCGGCACCGGTGCCGGGTCCACGCGGGCGGGCCGCGCCTATGCTTCGGGGTATGAGCCCGCCCGCACTCCAGGAGGGGCCCCGGGTCCTGGTCGTCGAGGACGACGACACGATCGGGCGCCATCTGGACGCCGGACTGCGCAGTCACGGTTACGGCACCACCTGGTGCCGGACCGGACTGGGCGCGCTCGCCGAGGTCCGGACGCACGCCTACTCCATCGTGCTGCTGGACCTGGGGCTCCCCGACACCGACGGCGTCGACGTCGCCCGCGCCCTGCGGGCGGACTTCCCCGATGTACTGATCGTCATCCTCACCGCCCGCAGCGACGAGATCGACGTGATCGCCGGCCTCGACGCCGGGGCCGACGACTACCTCGTCAAACCCTTCACACTCAGCGTCCTGCTGGCACGGCTGCGTGCGCATCTGCGCCGCAGACCGCCGTCGGCCGGCCGGGAGGAGGGACCGGTCCGGCTCGGCGACCTGACCGTGGACACCACCGCCCGGCGCTGTCTGATTGCCGGGCGGGAAGTCGCGCTGCGCCCCAAGGAGTTCGAACTCCTCGCCGTGCTCACCCGGCACGCGGGCGCCGCCGTGTCCCGCGAAGCCCTCATGGCCCAGGTCTGGGACGAGAACTGGTTCGGCCCGACGAAGACGCTCGACGTCACCCTGGCCTCCCTGCGCCGCCGCCTGCACCAAGCGGCGGCCGACGCACCAGACTCCTCGCACCTGCCGACGATCACCACCCTGCGCGGGCACGGCTACCGGCTCGACCCCGTACAGCCGTAGGCCCGCGCCCAAGCGGAGATCTCCGGTGCGCGGCTGATACATACGGGCCAACATGTCCACCGGTATCCGATACGGGCGGGCAATCTGGCCGCCATGACGAAGGAACAGGTGTGACCGTCGGACAAGCCGGGCCTCGACACTGACGGCGGCCTGCGTGATCAACGCGGAGGGCGTGAAACATCTCCTACGACGCCTCGCTGCCGAGGTGCCGGCTGTGACCGCGGGGGACGACGCATGCCTTCTTCGACGAGGTGGATCTTCCACCTGGCCTGGGTGCTCTTGTCGCCAGGACGTCTGGCTACTTCGAAGTCGGCCGGTACGAGGACGAGGTAGCCGACCATCGGCGGCCTGCCCGGCAGCGTCGGCAGGGCGTGCGCCGGGGCGGGCAGCCAGGTGGAGCCGGGCGCCAAGAAGTCCACGAGCCGGCCGGCCTCGTCGGCCGCCGCGAGGGGCACGGCCTCGTCACGGTCGACGGCTCGCAGCCGGCGCCGGCCGGAGCCCCGGCGTGGACGCGAGGCTTCTCCCACTGTCTCCCGCTGGTATCCCGGCTCTGACCAGCAGTTGCGGGGCATTTCCGGGCCGGGATGTGTGCTCGTTGGAGGCGCGGCGGGCTGTTCTCAGTGGGCTCTCGGTGTCGCGCGAGGGGTGGCGTAGACGACTACGTTGTCGCGGTAGGTCCGCGTCTTGTTGTCCCAGCCGGTGCACGTGATCAAGCGCAGGCTGGGTCCGGCGGTGGGTGTGTAGACGCGTTCGGGGAAGCGGTCCTTGGGGTGGACGGCGACGGCGTCGACGGTGAAGTGGGCTGTGGTGCCGTCGGTACGGCGGATCTCGATGCGCATCCCGGGTTCGGCGCCGCTCAGTTCGTAGAAGGCGGCGGGGCCTGTTGGTGTGTCGACGTGTCCGGCCAGGACTGCCGTCCCGTTCTCTCCGGGCGCCGCCGAGGATTCGAGCCAGCCCGCCGCCGCGGGGTCGGCGGGGATCGGCATCTCGCCGCGGTCGGTGAGACGGACCGGTCGCAGCTTTGCCGAGAGGCCGACGCCGGGGACGGTGACCGTGAGCGGTACGGACCGGGCCATTCCCGCCTCGCCGGCCGCGTGTGAGCGATCAGGCGATGAGTCGGCCGGGACGGTGCCGGCCGAGGTGACGCGTGGTGGCGGAGTCTGCCGGTCGTCGACGGCGGTACCGAGGGTCAGGGCGCTCGCGAGCGCGCACACGCAGGCCGCCGCGGTCCATGCGCCACGGCGGCCCGTTCCCTTCATCGGCTTGTCGCTCCGCCGGTCAGATCTGGCGGGAGGAGGGTGCGCGGCGGCGGCTGATGACCAGTGCGCCCACGCTGCTCAGCGCGAGTGCGGCACCGGCTCCCAGCAGCGCGGTGTCGCGCATGTCCTGGGTGCCGCCGTTGCCGGCGTCGACACCGCCCGAGGGCATGCCGGAGTTGGTTCCGGGGAGGGTCTGGAAGAAGAGGAAGGTGTTGGTGGGGATCGGCTTGGTGACGCCGGACTTGGGGTCGGCCGCGAGCTTCGTGATGGTGTCGAAGCTCTTGCCGGCCTGGATCTTGGCGAACGAGCCGGGGTCGGTCACGCCGACGACGAAGACGGGCCACCACTCGGGCCGGTCGTTGTTCCGGTCGGTGATGATGTGGTCGTGGCCCGGCAGTTCGGTGTTCTTCAGCGCGGAGGCCGGCATCTTCAGCGCCGACGCGAGACGCGAGAGGTCGATGCTGGTGGGGTGGTCCACACACGGCACATTCGCGGGGCACTGGAGCGTCTTGGGTGCGGGCTTGAACAACGGGACCGGGATGTAGAGCGGGTCGGTGAACTTGTCCGACGTGGTCCCGGGCGGCACGTTGTTGTACGTCGCGCCGGCCTCGCACTTGCTCGGCGCCCCGGAGCTGACCGACGGGTCGCAGAAGAAGTTCTGGGTGTAGAGGAACTTGATGGTGTCACCCTCGTACCAGCCGTCGGTGACTCCGATGTTGCGGCACAGATCCTGCGGCTCACCGGTGGTGCACTCGTTCTTCAGCGGCTGCACGGTGTGCTTGCCCGTGGGCGAGGGGCCGAAGCCCTCGGCGTCCGCGGCGTCGCTCGCCCCCTCGGCGACGGCGAGACCGACGGTGCCGGCCGCGGCCAGGCTGAGGCCGGACACACATGCGGCGAGACGGGCCAGGCGACGCCTTCGTGATATCGCGCTCATTCGTGGAAGATCCCTTCGGACGCCCCCACCCGGACGGCATCACCGTCACACGAGTGACCGGGGCAGCAGACCGCGCTCCGGAGGGAGACACGGGTTCATCACCCCATGATCACCTTAAGTGACGATGGATGTCTTTCTGTGATGACCCGAGAGGGTGACAGCCCGCACACCCCCAAGGCTCGCGATATGTGCGCGCGCCGGAACGGGTCGGCGGGTCGGCGGGTCATTGCGATCAGCGGGCGGTGCGTTCGGCCGGGGGTCGACTCCTGCTCCTGACGCGCTGGAGCCGGCCGCGCAGGTGCGGGCCCGGCCCGGCGAGATCCGCACCACCGCCGGTGCCGGCCGATTGGGATGGATCGACGCGCGGGATATCGGGGCACACGCAACCCACTTGGGGTGGAGTGGCAGTAGCGGCAGTAACAGATCGATTCGCGCCCACTGCGCGTCAGTCGACGGCACACGAACAACGACCGGCAGGACCCGTTGAAACGGTGCTGCTTCTCAGACGGTCCGCCAGGCGCGGAGCCGCCGTACGTCCCGCACGAGCGTGCACAAAGCGCTGAGGAAGATCACGGCTCCAGCTCCGACCCAGAGGGCCGACGCCCCGGAGCGGTACTCACGAACGGCAAGAACGAGCAGCATCATGCCGACAAGGACACCGAAGGCCGAGATCAGAGCGCTGACGCGGTGAGTCACACGGACATCATCAACGACAACCTCGACCAGCGGAAGTGATCCAAACGAACCGGCCTAGCCGTGGCGCATCAGGCGCTTCACGAGGCGCAGTCCGAGCTCGGTGAACGGCGGCTGCGCCAGGCGCAGCGTGTTCAGGGCGAGGGGCTCGCGCAGGACGGGTTCGAGGTGGGAGAAGGCGCGCCAGGAGTAGGCGCCGTGGAACCTGTGGCCGACGCGTCACCCGGACTGCAGGACACGTGCCGGGCCGTTCGACCGTGCCGGACTCGACGCGAACCTCGGACACCTCCGTACCGGAGTACGCAGCCGGCCGGGCATCGAGGGCGGGTCGGGAGCCGCCGCTACGGCTTGGTGGGCCCGGGAGCAAGGCCGTCGGCGACCAGGCCCGCGAGAACCGCCTCCCCGAGGGCGTGTACCGCGGACTGCGGGCGGACCATCACCGTGAACTCCTTGACCCGGCCGGAGTCGTCGAACTGGAGCATGTCGATGCCGTGGATCTGCTTGCCGTTCACCGTGGCCCGGAACAACAGGACTGCCGACGGGGCCTCTTCGCCGTCGGCGCTGGTCTCGGCCGTGCCGTCGAAGTGCCCGATGTAGCGGAAGTCTTCGAACGTACGCAGCAGAACGCCGAAGAGCCCCAGCACCATGGGCTTGCCTTCGAAGGGAGTGAACTTCACCGGACTGTAGAGGCGGATGTCGTCGGTGAACAGGTCGTCCAGCAGGGCGACTTCACCCTTCTCCACGGCGGCGCGAAAGCGTTCAGCCGTCTCCATGACTTCCATGACCCTCCCCAGTACTCAAAAATCTGACTAGTCACTTCCTTGAGTATGATGCAGGGACGGACAAGAAATGGAAAGGGGCCGCTCCGATGGCCTTGCGGCACGCGGTGCTGGCGGCACTGCTGGACGGCGAGTACAGCGGTTACCAGTTGGCCAAGGCGTTCGACATCGGTGTCGCGAACTTCTGGCACGCCCTGCCGCAGCAGCTGTACGCCGAGTTGGCCAAGCTGGAGAAGGAAGGGCTGGTCGCGGGCCGCGAGGTGGTCCAGGAGACCCGGCCCAACAAGCGTCTGTTCAAGGTCACCGACGCCGGTCGAGCCGAACTGGAAGCATTCGCGGCGGCCGTCGCGAGGCCCTCGTTCATCCGAGACGACCTGCTTGTCAAGGTCCAGGTCGCCGACCGTATCGGCACGGCATCGGTGATCGAACAGCTCGAAGATCGAGCACACGCCGCCGAGGCCAAGATCGACCTTCTCGGCAATCTGCTGCGCCAACTGCGCGGTGGTATGGACGAGGACGACTTCCTGCGCCGGGGCGACCGGATCGGACCGTATCTGACCTGCCTGCGCGGACTCGCGTTTGAACGAGAACACCGCGACTGGTGCCTGCGGATCGCCGCCGTCCTCAAGGACAGAGAGACGAATCACGCCGAACGGTGACCAGCCGGGCCGCCCCGACGGCCTCCCCCGCCCATCGCGGCCGCGCGGACACACCCGTGCTGTGACTGATCGACCCGTTCGACCCGTTCGACCTGAAGAGCGCGCCGTTCTCCCCCGTCCGACAGCGCCTTGCCGGGCCCCGCGACGAAGTACTGTTCACCCTCTTCACCAACGAACTGCACCACTTCCGCCGGCGTGGGGGCTTCGACAAGACGACGACCCCCTACGTGGAGGTCAGCCGGACTGCGCACGAAACGTGCCGTAGGCCCGGACGGCCGATTGGTCGGAGGTGTTGACGGTCTGTTCGGACAGGACCCAGGCGCGCCCACCGACGTGGCCTCAGGCCCGCGCGGAGGCGAGCCCGTCATTCGTATTGGCCACATGAGCTCTCGCTGAAGCTTGGCCATCACCCACTGAGCATGCCGGGCATGCCGGGCATGGCGCGGCCCTCCATGGTGGAGGTGTCGTTGCCCTGCTCGACGACGTGCGGGCCGATGCCGCGCTCGCGCAGCTCCGGCGGTCATCGGACCCGTGGCCTCGGCTCGAAGCCCCGGGAAGGGATCGGGTAGAACAGGCCGACCGGGGGGGTTCTCCCCCCGGTCGGCCTGTCGCGGTCCGAGAATGACCCGGTTCTTACTGAGCGCGTTTTCGCTTCAGGTCCGAGTCGCCCTGTAGGCACCGCCGGTGATGTACGCACCGTTGCGGCATTCCGCCTTCTGGTACTCCCACCGCTTCGGTCCGTTGATGGGCGAGCCGGAGCTGCAGGTGACCGAGACCGTCACGTAGTACCCGGGGCACTGCACGTGGTAGCGCTCAGCGCCGCCGCTGCCGGCACTGTCGAACCACTCCGTGCACGCTGCCGCGGGGGACTGAACCGCCGCGGTTGTCGTTGAGGCGGCCTGTGCGGGCACGACCATCGTGCCGATGGCCACGGCCGTTCCGAGCCCTGCACTTGCAAGTGCGTGACGCAGTCGCATCGTTCTCTCCCTATTTGTTGGAGACCGTTGGAACTGACATCACTGTGTTCGACGGGTATCGGACGATTCTTGGATGGACCTTGAAACGGCTGGTGGGGGCTTTGTCCCGGGGCTAGGGTTCCGGCCGAGGGGGTGGTCGGGATGGCGGTGGAGTTCGGCTTACTCGGCACGATCGAGGTGCGCGTCGATGGCCGCGCGGCGGATGTGGGGCACCTTCGGCAGCGGTGTGTGCTGGCCGCCTTGCTCGTGGACGCCAACCGGGTGATATCGGTCGACGAGCTCATAGACCGGGTGTGGGCAGGCCGGGCGCCGCAGCGGGTCAGGGGAACGCTGTACGGCTATCTGTCCCGTCTGCGCCAGACGCTGGAGGCCGCCGCGAAGCAGGCGCGGATCGCACGGCAGCCCGGCGGCTATGTCCTGGAGGTGGACGCGGCAGCCGTGGACCTCCATCGGTTCCGGGACCTGGTCGCGCAGGCCCGGACGGTCGGCGACGATCAGGCGGAGGCACTGATGGGACGGGCGCTGGGGCTGTGGCGGGGGGAGCCGTTCGCCACCGTGGACACCCCGTGGTTCTGCGATCTGCGCCACGCCCTGGAGCGGGAACGGCTGTCGGCCGAGCTGGACAGCGCCGACATCCGATTGCGGAGCGGGCTGCACGGCGAGTTGCTGCCCGCGCTCACCACCCGCATCGGGCAGCACCCGCTGGACGAGCGACTGACCGGTCAGTTCATGCTCGCCCTGTACCGCAGCGGACGGGCCGCCGACGCCCTAACCTGCTACCAGAGCCTGCGGCGGCGGTTGGCGGAGGAGCTGGGCACCGACCCCGGGCAGCTGTTGCGGCAGCTGCACCAGCAGATTCTCACCGCCGACGCGGTCCTGACCCTCCCGAAGCCGGAGCCCGCACCGCGCACCGGGGCACCCGCCCCGGTGCCCCGCCAGCTTCCCGGCCGACCGCGCTGGTTCACCGGCCGGGAGCACCAGCTCGCGGAGCTCACGAAGGCGTTGGACTCGGCGGGTGAGCCGGGTGAGCCAGTAGTGATCTCCGCGATCGGCGGCAGCGGTGGGATCGGAAAGACCTGGCTGGCCGTGCACTGGGCGCACCACAACATCGACCAGTTCCCGGATGGGCAGCTCTACGTCGATCTGCGCGGTTTCGATCCCTCGGGTGAGCCCGTCGCGCCTGCCGCGGCGGTACGCGGGTTCCTCGACGCGCTGGGAGTGGATTCCGGGTCCGTGCCGGTGGACGTGCAGGCTCAGATCGGGCTGTACCGGAGTCTGGTCGAGGGCAGGCGAATGCTGGTCGTACTGGACAACGCCGCCGACGCCGAGCAGGCGGCTGCGCTGCTGCCGGGCAGCACCACCTGCACGGTGCTGGTCACCAGCCGCCGGCGGCTGGCCGGGCTGACGATCGCCCATGGGGCCCGGATGCTGACGCTCGACGT
Source organism: Streptomyces panacea (assembly GCF_040560175.1). Classification (NCBI taxonomy): domain Bacteria; kingdom Bacillati; phylum Actinomycetota; class Actinomycetes; order Kitasatosporales; family Streptomycetaceae; genus Streptomyces; species Streptomyces panacea. The sequence goes on along the minus strand of NZ_JARJHW010000024.1, from coordinate 14,987 downwards.
GCTGACCGACACCGAAGCACGGGAACTGATACACCGCCACCTGGGGGAAGACCGGGCGGCGGCCGAGCCGGAAGCCGTCGCCGCCCTGCTGGAGCACTGCGCGGGGCTACCGCTGGCGATCAGCGTGGTGGCAGCCCGCGCGGCGGCCCACCCGGACTTCCCGCTCGCCGTGCTGGCCGAGGAGCTCCAGAACGAGTCGGCGCGCCTGGACGCGCTGGACGCGGGTGATCTGACCTCCAGCGTGCGCGCGGCCTTCACCGTGTCGTACCGAGCCCTGACCGTCGGGGCCGCGGAGGTGTTCCGGCTCGTGGGACTGGCCCCGGGGCCGGAGATCGGGCTCGCCGCGGTCGGCAGCCTCGTCGCCCGTCCTGCCACAGCGGTGCACACTGCCTTGAGGGAACTGGAGAACGCCCACCTCGTCCGGCAATTCGTACCGGGCCGCTACCGCCTGCACGATCTGGTCCGCCTGTATGCCGCCGAGCGCGCGGGCCACGACCAGCCGGAGGAATCCCGTCAGCAGGCCATGCGGCGGCTGACGGATTTCTACCTCCACACTTCCTACGCCGGCGACCGGATACTCAGCCCGCTGCACCACCAGTCGCTGGAACTCGGCCTCCCGTCCGACGGCTCAACAGTTGAGTTACTGTCCGGCCAAGAGGGGGTCCTGACCTGGTTCCGTACCGAGCACGCATGCCTGCTCGCCGCTCAGCGTCTTGCCGCCGAGCAAGGATGGGACGCTCTGGTGTGGCAGCTGGCCTGGGTACTGGACGGCTTCCTCTGGCGGCAGGGGCGCCTGCACGACCACGTGACGGTTTGGCGGACAGGACTAGCCGCTGCCGAACGACTCGGCGTGGCGAACATGCGGGCACGGGCCCACCGACGCCTGGGCCACGTCTGCGCCAGAGCCGGCGACCATGACGACGCGCTGGAACACACGCGGTTGGCGCTCGCCTTCGCGGAGGAGGCGGGTGACATCGCCGAGCAGGCACGGGTCCACGACGTCATCGCCTGGGCGTGGGCCAAACAGGGTGACGACCGGCAGGCCCTGACGCACGTCCGTCACACTCTGCGGCTGCAGCGCATGGCCGATGACCCCCTGGCGGAGGCGAACGCCCTCAACGCGGTGGGCTGGTACGAGGCCCGTCTCGACAACTATGAGCAGGCTCTCGCCCACTGCGAACAGGCCCTCGCCCTTCACCGTCACCACGCCTTCCCCGACGGCGAAGCATGCACCCTCGACAGCCTCGGCTACATCGCCCACTCCTCCCGGCGGCATCCCCAGGCACTCGCCTACTACCGCCAAGCCCACACACTGTTCCAGAAACTCGGCAACAACTACGAAGAAGCCAACACCCTGGCCCACATCGGCGACGTCCACCATGCCCTCGGCCAACACGACCAAGCCCGCGCAATCTGGCAACAGGCGGCCGACCTCTACCAAATGCAGCATCGCGAGGATGATGCCAAGCAGCTCCGGGACAAGGTGCGAACCCTGAAACCATGAACCGCCCAGGGCTACGGGGGCTGAATCCGGGCAGCCTGTTCGGACCCGGCTCAGTCATCGACCCCAGCTCATCAAGGAATACGAGACGGCAGGCGCAAGACGCTCTCCACGACCCCGACCACGACCGTCGCGGCAACACGTCCCGGTAGACGGACGCCGGCCTGACAGATCGGCTCAGGCCCGATCCGCGGCGCGCAGGGCTCGCGCCAGCCACTCCAGCTCCTCGGTCGCGTCGGGCGACGAATCCTGCCCGCGCACACGGGCGACGAGCCTGCGGTAGCACTCAGCCCCCGCCTCGATCCCAGCCTCCAGGCTGTGCAGCACGGCGGCCCGATCCGCGTCACCAAACAGCTCGGACAGCACCTCGGCCGCTGCGGGACTCTCGGGAGCGACCCCGCGTTCTCTGACCTCCGCGACAGTCTGCACGACCTGCCTGGCCCACCAGATGGACGCCCCGGGGGGACGACCCCGCCCCGGTACGGGCGTGTTGAGCTCCATCCATGTGCGCAACCGGGCACGAAACCCGGGGTCCCGCACCAGCTCGGCCAGTTCGATCCAGGCGTCGACCTGCTCGGGTGTGGGATCCTCGGGCAATTCGATGCTGAAGCTGCGCAGGCGGTCACGCAGGTGCGGGTCGACGGCGAGACCGCCGAACACCTCCTCCTTGAACTCGCCGATGATCTGCTTGCGCTCGGCGGCGGAAAGCCGTGCCAACCGGTTCATCAGTGCTGTCTCCTCAGCGGTCGAACCACGTTTCGATACGGTGGACAGAACGGCCCTGCTCACCTTGAGAGAGCGGATCTGGGCGTCGAGCGCTGCCACGTGAGCGTCGGCGACCTCGGCGACCGTGGTGCGGCCGCTCAGGACGCGGCACACGTCGTCGAGCCCGAGACTCAGCTCCCGGAGGGTGCGGACCAGCTCGACGCGGGCCACGGACTCGGCGTCATACAGCCGGTAGCCGCTTGCGGAGCGGGCCACGGGCGGCACCGCTCCCTCGTCCGACCAGAAGCGCAGGGTACGCACCGAAAGCCCGGTGCGGTGCGCGAGTTGGCCAATGGTGAGCACGTCGGGGCGTTCGTCGTCCATGGCGAGATCTTGGACCCTCCAGCGGCTGGAGACTCAAGCGGCTGGAGACTCAAGCATCTCAGTGCGACATCGCGTGCCCAGAGCAGCACTCACGTGTGATCCGGCCGGGGAGGTTCAGCCGCCTGTCGCCTGCCGGGCTTTCGTATGGGCGCGGATCTGTTCGGCCAGCCGCGCGAGTTCGGCCGCTGTCGCGGGCGAGGCGTCGCTGAGTCCGCTGTGTACAGCCGTCGGGCTTCGCAGGAAGCGCCGCAGCGTGGCCACGAGCAGCCCTTCCGGCAGGGTCCGCAGCGCGGCGAACCCGCGAGGGGTCGGCGGCGTCGGCATGGCGGCCAGGTTCTGCCGCATGAGACGGAGCATGCCGCGGACCGCGTCCGGATCGTCGGCCAGCGCTACCGGGCCGCCCGCCGCGCGTACCGCCTGCCCGAGTGGCACCTCGAACGCGGCGTGCGTCTTGAGCCAAACATCCATCTTCGGCTCGGTCTTGGCGTTGATCCCGGCGGTGCGGAACGTCCGCACGATCCGTTCGAGTCGCGGGGTGGCCCGGCCGTCGGGTTCGCCGATCGGCATCGCGACCCGGCTGGTGATGAAATTGCTCTTGCGGTAGCGGACCACGTCGCCGTCCATCGTGCCGCCAGTCGAGGGGAAGCCGAGCAGCACCCGCTCATGGCCGATCACCGTGCCCAGCGTCTCCGGGCCGGCTGCCCAGTTGAGCAGGAACAGCACGTCACCTTGGACACCGGCGAGTGATTCCAGCACCGCATCCACCTGGTGGGTGCGGACCAAGACGGCGATCAGGTCGTACCCGCCAGCCGGGTGCTCGACCACCGGTACCGGCACTCGCTTGACAACTGGGCCGTCTTCCTCGGCGAGTTGTACGCCGTGTCGGCGCAGGGCGGTCAGGCGCTTTCCCCGGGCGAGGAGCGCAACGTCGTGCCCGGCCTCATGCATGCGGGCGGCGAACAGGCTGCCGCAAACCCCTGCGCCATACACGAGCAGCTTCATGACAGCCCTCTCTCATACACTCGTTTGACTCATACGTTCGTTTCATTCAAACATATGTAGAGTCCCGCTTGTGGCGACCCCTGACACCCGCACCCAGATCCTCGACGCGGCCGAGCACCTCTTCGCCGAGCACGGATACCGCGGCACCTCGGTCCGCGCGATCACCACACTCGCCGGAGCGAACCTGGCCGCCGTCGGCTACCACTTCGGCTCGAAGGCGGAGCTGATGGCCGCAGTCGCCCGCCGCGTGATCGAGCCCATCAACGCTGCCCAGTGCGCCGGGCTCGACAGAGTGCTCGCCCGGACCCCCGACCCACCGGTCAGCGAACTGGTGGAGGCATTCGCGGGGCCGCTGTTCGACGAGATGCCGACCGGCGACGACGACGGCGCCCGGACGTCCCGGCTGATCGTGACGATCCTCAGCGACCCGGCCGAGGAGGCACGCAGCTGGACCGGCCCGGCCGAGGACACGGTTCGCGAGCGCTACCTGGCGGCCTTCGCGCGCGTACTGCCCGGCCTTTCCCCGGAGGAACTGCGGTTCCGGATGCGGGGAATCCTCGCCGTGACGGCCGTCGACCGCGTCGAGGTCTACCAGCAGCCCTCCCCGGCCTGTCTGCCCCCGGTAGCGGGCGAGGCGGCCCGGCACTGGGCGATCACGTTCCTGACGGCAGCGATGAGCGCACCACCGACGGGGACCTGACGACTCGGGACGGCCGCGCCGTCCGGATCCGGCACAACACGTACAACCGTTCGGGACCGGTATGTGTCTAGGGATTACATGTGGCCGTTCTCCTGAAAGACACCTTCCGTTCAGCGATGTCCCGACAGAGGATTCCGTCAATGCCGACCCCGCCGTACCGACGCCGCGTCTCCCTTTCCGCCGTCGCCACCCTCGGTGCCGCCGGGCTTGTCGCGCTGGGCGCCGCTCCCGCCGCCGTGGGCGACGAAGCGCCGCCCTCCCTGGCCCTCGGAGACATCAAGCCGATCACCGGAGTGAAGCCGGGGAGCCCGGTCGATCTGCCGGTCACCGTGGTGAACAACGGCACCACGACCGTCGAGAAGCTGTGGATCAAGTACACCGCCACCCGGGGTCTCGCCTTCCCGGAGGTTCCCTCCAACTGCCAGAAGCAGTACGTCGGTGCGTACGACGAGATGCCCGAGCGGTGGATCGCGGTATGCGCGTTCGACCAGGCGGTGAAGCCGGGCGTCGCCTACACACCCCAGAAGCCGTTCGCCGTCAAGGCGGAGAAGCACGCCTTCGACGACGAGATGTGGGTGACCGTCACGGATTACGAGCCGCCACCCGACGAGAACAGCACCCCGTTCCCGGGCACCGCACCGGAGATCGAACTGATCGAGTCGCCGACCGGGGGCACGGGGTCCACGGACCGGTTCAGGGTGCCCGTCACGTCGGTCAACACGGCCGACTACGAGGTGACGGGCGCGGCGTTGCGGGGGAAGCCCGGCGACACGGTGACGATGAAGGTGACCTTCACCAACACCGGCCCCGGCTGGGTCTGGTCGAAGCCGGGGACTCCCTGGACTTCCGTCCTGGTCACGCTCCCCGCCGGAACGTCGGTCGTCAAGCCCGACTTCTACTGCAAGGCCAAGGGGAAGGGGTACAACTGCGGCCTCACGACCCGCCCGCAGGAACACCTCGAGACGGCGACCTTCACCTTCAAACTGAAGATCGACAAGGAGGTGGCGGGCGCGAAGGGCTCGGTGGCGTTGAGCAACAGGAAGCTGCCGTTCGACCCCGACAAGGCCAACGACACGGCCCCCATCACGCTGGAGGTCACCGGCGGGGAGCCAGGCGCGACGGGCGGTACGACCGGCGGTACAACCGGCGGCGCGGACGGTGGCTCCGGCTCGACCGGCGGTTCCACCGGCGGCTCGACCGGCGGTTCCACCAGCTCGACCGGCTCGACGAGCGGGTTGTCGTCGGCGGGCGGTGCCGGTACGGCCACGACCGGCGGCAACCTCGCGGCGACCGGCTCCTCCGACACACTCCCGATCGCGGGCGCGGCCGCCGCAGCGGTCGTCGCGGGCGCGGGCACCATCCTCGTCGTACGCCGTCGCCGGGCGCGGCACGACAGTTGACGGACTGACGACACGCGCGGCCCTGCCCCCTGTGGCCCCCCGGCGCTCCCCGCCCGTACGGGGATGGTCCCTGTCCCGTGGGCGCGGCCTCCGGGACGACGTCGGGCTCGGGAAACGCGCACCGGCCGTGTTCGCGGCGCATCGCGGCGGTAGCCGTCCGACGGAGCGCCCGCCACGCGCACGACTGGCTGGTGGTCCGGGTCGGCGGCCGTTGCCGGCGTGGCCGTCACGTTCACGGGTCACAGCACGTCACCGGCGCCCGTCCCCGTCGTTTCCTTCTCTGGATCAGCTTTCGGCGCAGATGAAATTCTCGGCGTCGTCCGTGTTGCCGTGGCCTTTGTACCGTGCGGAAAGTGGATACACGCACAGCGGCCGTGTCACGCCGGTCTCTCCGTCCTGTCCCTCGCCGACGCCGAGAAGTGTCGTGGGCTTGCGGTTGTGCTCGACCCAGTTCACGACCGCCTCCAGGGCACTACCGGGGCTCGGAAGCGCGCCGTAGTACCCGGCGGGCATCAGACCCGGATGAGGGTGTGACCGTACGAGAGTTTCGTGTCCGCCGCCGGGAGCCAGGAAGAGACGTGCGAAATCGCCGACCTCACGGATACCGCCCATCTTCTCCGCCAACTCGCGGTAGTAATCGATGGTCCCCTGCACAGGGATGGAGGAGTCAAAGGTGCCGTGGGTGATGACCATCTTGCCGCCGGCCGCGCGAAAGGCGGAGAGATCGGGGTCCGCGGCGCCCACAGTGCTGTCCCACTTCCGGACCGACCGTTCGAAGAGGTCGGTGAACTGCTCGTAGGTGAGGGTGCGCCAGTCGAAGGCTGGATCCTGGAGCACCCAGTGCGTGACCCATGTCAAGGCATCTTGGCCCGGCCGCGGTGAGGTGGTCCCGTCGTCGTCGGTCACGGTGCCGGCGATTCGATCGAGCGGAGTACCGGGGGGCGGGCCGTACCAAAGGAACTCGCCGTCGGTGCCGCGCGGACCCTTCCAGATCTTGTTGATGATCGCGGCTTCTTGCGCGGTGAGCACATCGCCGATCAGGGTCCGGGCGTCCATGTCGCAGGCGCGCAGGTCGGAGACGATGTGGTCATTGACGCCATCCAGCCCATCACATTTGGCGATCACCCTGTCGTTCACGGCCTCGAAGGTCGATCGCGGGATGAAGTGGTCGGCGACATTCATCACGACTTGCGGCCAGAGCACGGCGGGGAGCAATCGCGGCAAGTTCACCGCCGGCCAGAACACCGCGAGACCGTCGTAGTCGTTCGGGTAGCGCCGCGCCTCCATCATCGCCTGGCGGCCTCCGGCCGAACCACCGTGGAAGTAGGAGTAGATGGGGCCCCTTCCGTAGTAGGCGGCGATCACTTTCTTGGCGCTGACAGCCGTCTGATGGATCGACAGATGGCTCCAGATGTCAATCACGGGCTTGTTGAGGGTGTTGTCGGGCTTCAGTGCGAACGCCCCGTTGTTGCCCGTCGTCGGTACTCCGGCGTCGGTGTTCGCCGTGGCGTATCCGGCCGCCAGCGCGCACGGGTCGTACCGTCCGCACGGCTCGTCCGGCCCCCCACCCGCGAACCCGCCGCCGCCGGTGCCGACGAACCGCCCGTTCCATGTCGCCGACGGAAGGAACACCCCGACCCGGAATGACTCGTCCGATGAAGGGTCGGCGACCGTGAGCCGCACGTCGCAGTAGGCCGGATGCTTTTCCGTCGCGCTGACCGATGTGGCGGATTCGACCGTCCGGCCGGGCAGGCTGAAGTCGATCATGCCCTCGCACGAACGAACCGGCACCTTGCCCGTCGGCGCGGCATCGGGCACCCGGGTACCGGCCGCTGGAGCGACCGTGGACATCGCCAGAGTCCACACGACCGCCAACGACACCACCGGCAACAGGACTTGACGACCCCTGCCTCTCCACGGCGAACCGGACGCGGAAGTCGCTCTGCTCATTGCCATTTCCTCCCTCGGGGCTGACGGAGTAACCCTCCGACCGCGAGCGCATCGTATGCCAACCTGGCACCAAGTGCCAGACTGGCATACGATGTTGCCCTGAAGGCCACTTGACGCCCTGTCAGGAACGCATCCGGACCAACCCCAAGGCAGGAACGACCATGAACACATCTGACGCGGTACTCGTGACCGGGGCGAGTTCCGGCATCGGCGCGGAGTTCGCGCGCCAGCTCGCTGGGCGCGGCCATGACACCGTGCTCGTCGCGCGCCGCGCCGAACGTCTTGAGGCGCTCGCTTCGGAGCTGTCCGCCCTCCACGGCACCCGGGCCGTAGCCCTGCCGATGGATCTGACCGAACCGGGGGCAGGGCAAGCACTGCGCGCCGAGACCGACCGGCTCGGGGTCGATGTCGCCGGAGTGGTGAACAACGCGGGTTTCGCCAACCACGGACTCTTCCGCAGCGAACAACTGGACCGGCTCAAGGCCGAGATCGCGCTCGATGTCATCGGGGTCGTGGAGATCAGTCATGCCTTCCTCCCGCGTCTTCGTGAGCGGGGAGAGGGGTTCCTGATCAACATCGCGAGCATGGCCGCCTACAACGCGAGTCCCACGATGGCTGTCTACGGCGCGTCCAAAGCGTTCGTGCTCAGCTTCACCGAAGCGCTCTGGTACGAGGAACTGGGTTCAGGGGTCAAAGTCTTCGCTGTCTCGCCAGGGGCTACGCGGACGGAGTTCTTCGACGTGGCGGGTGAGAGCGCGAGCGGCGGCAGTCGGCGGATGCCCGCGTCGGAGGTCGTCCGCACCGCGCTGGCCGCGCTCGACCGCCGAGGTTCGCAGCCGAGTGTCATCGTCGGGGGCGGTAACCGGGTCACGGCCGGCGTCTCGCGCCTCCTGGGACGCCGTCGGATGACACGAACCATCGGACGTGTGATGACCCGCGCCATGTCAAGGAGTCAATGACCATCTGAGGCACTGGTGACGCGTGACTATGCTGACCCCATGACGGAGAGGGCAGGTTCTGTGGAGCGGCTGTGGGACCGGTCCCGGCGTTCGGTCTATGCCGAGATCACCCAGGTCGCCATGGACCTGTTCCTCCGCAAGGGGTTCGACCAGACCACGATTGACGAGATCGTCGCGGCGTCGGGCGTATCCCGGCGTTCGTTCTTCCGCTACTTCGGAACGAAAGAGGACATCGTCCTCGGTGGTCTCGCCGATGAGGGCGCGCGGGTGAGCGTCGAACTCGCCAGGCATCCCGACGAAGAGGATCTCTGGACAGCGCTGCGCTCCGCGATCCTGGCCGTCGGAGACGAGGAAGCGGACGAGGAGCGCACGCTCGCGATCGCGCGGATGATGTACGGCAGCCCGTCCCTACGGGCCCGAAGCATCGAGAAGCACCTGCGCTGGCAGGCGGATCTCGTCCCCGAGGTGCGTCGGCGTCTCGGTGGGCCCGAGGACACGGCCGATCTGCGTGCCGCGGCCATCGTGGCTTGCGCGATCACGTGTCTGGACACCGCGGGCGAAGCCTGGTCCCGAGCCGGCGCCGACCAATCCCTCGCTGTCTACTTCACCCAGGCGCTCGACGCCATCCAGGGGCGATAAGCGGCTGTCGCAAGGATCTTCCAGCAGTTGCCGGTACCGGGCCATGCTTCACAACGTGAGCCCTCACCCCTGTGCTTACCAAGGCCCGGGACACGGTGGCTCTGTCCCGGACCGGTGGTGATCAGTGGAACCAGCGGTTGCGGTTGACGATCGGGAGCCGTTCCCAGAGCGCGCTCAGTCCCCAGGTCCGGCCGGCGTAGGCGGCGGCGAGAGCGATCAGGACCAGGGCGTACACAACGTGGTAGTCAAGGACGGGGTTGCTCGACATGCTGGGCGCACCGTCGGAGAGGTGTCTGGCGGGCGGCCATTCCGCGAGCCACATCAGGCCCATCATCAGCGTGCCCGCCACCGCGGCGAACCGCAGTGCGAAACCCGCGACCAGGACCACGCCGATCGAGAGCAGGCCGAGCATGAACAGCCAGTCCACCCATCCCTCGCCGGCCCATGAGTGGAAGGTGGACTCGAACGGCCCCGCGGAGACACCGCTCAGGAAGCCCTTGGTCGGCGAGCCTCCGTCGATCCAGGCCGCTCCACCGGGAGTTGCGTACCCCCAGCCGAACGCCTTGTCCCCGAACGCCCAGAGGAAGACACCGCCGACGACCAACCGCACGACGGCGAGGGTCCTCGCGAGGAAGACATTCGACTCGGTTCGGGTGACGCCCGCGGTGCTCGCGGTCCGCTGTCCCTGCCGCGAGGTCGCAGGCCGGTGTGAACCCTCGTGAACTGCCATGGTGGTGACCCCTTCGGGACGGTGGATACGGTGCGCCCTGCTGCTTGCACACTCAATATCCCGCCGGCCGAAGGCGGCGCACAGCGGCGAGCGGCCCTCACCGGAGGGCCGAACGGCCCTCTTCGGCGCCCCCGTTGGGACCTCAGGAACCGGATGTGTCCCCGGCGGCCCGGCGTCGTGGGCGGTCCTGGGAGGGCGGTGGGTGCGCTGCACCGTGCTGCTGGTGCGCGGCGTTCGCCCGGGTGGCGAGGACGGCGGCCTGGACGCGGCGTTCGACGCCCAGTTTGGCCAGCAATCGCGAGATGTTGTTCTTCACCGTCTTCTCCGCCAGGTAGAGGCGTTTGCCGATCTCACGGTTCGTCAGCCCCTCCCCCACCAGCACGAGGATTTCCCGCTCGCGCTCGGTGAGATCCGGCAGCGGTCGTCGAAAGCCACGGCGCGACCGCGCGCGCACCTCTGCGTCCGACCTGACGCCCGTACGGCCGGAGGTCCGAAATGGCGGCCCGGGATGGACCGTTCGGCCCTGGCACCGGCACGGCGCCGAGGGGACGCTGATTGTCCGACGAACGAGCGCGTGACCAGGCAGGCAAGAGTAAAGGGTGTGCATGATGGGCGAGCGGGACTCGCGGCCACCGCCGGGCACCCGGGACACGGAGGTGTCCCGGCTCATGGAGGCGCTGGACCGTGGTGACGCACTGAATCTGCTGCGCTCGGTGTCTCTCGGCCGGCTGGTGTTCACCCAACGCGCTCTGCCGGCGATTCGTCCGCTCAACCATCTGCTGGACGGGGAGGACATCATCGTCCGGCTGGGTGAAGGTTCCGCGCTCGCGTCGCTGACCGCTCCGCGCGGCGGCCCTGGAGCCGTCGTGGCGTACGAGGCGGATGTCATCGACCTTGATCTGCACGTGGGTTGGAGCGTCGTCGCCACGGGATACGCGCGCCTCGTGGAGGATCCCGCTGACCTCGACCGGTACCGGGACCTCCTTCGTCCCTGGGTGGCCCGGGCGACGACCGATGTGCTGCGTATTCGTCCCGAGCTGGTCACCGGGTTCAGACTCACCCCTGCGGCGGATCCCCCGACGGCCGGTTGAACCCGCGTCCGGTCCGGTGGTCAGTCGCCTTCCTGGTGGAGCAGGGGGGCGCGCCAGACGAATCGGCTGCCGCCAGCGGCGGGCGTCTCGACCGTGAAGGTTCCTCCCGCGCCCAGGGCTCGTTCGGACAGATTCCGCAGACCGCCGCGGCGTCCGTCGTTCCGGATGCCGCGGCCGTTGTCGGTGACGGTGAGGACGACCTCATCGGTGGTGGCCCGCAGGTCGATCTCGACCCGTGTGGCGTGTGCGTGGCGTGCGGCGTTGCTCAACAGCTCGCCCAGCGCGGCTTGGATGTGGTCGGCGACCGGCGGCGGCACGTCGGTGTCGAGGAGACCTTCCATGCTCAGACGGGGCGCGTATCCGAGGACGGATGCCGCTTCACCGGCCGTACGCGCGGCCCGAGCCCGCAGGCTGCGCCCTGTCTCCTCGTCTCTGACGCGCAGGCCGAAGATGGTACTGCGGATGATTTTGATCGTCTCGTCCAGGTCGCCGACGGCCCGGGTCAGCCGCTCGGCGGCCCCGGCGTGATCCACCAGCCGGGCGGCGCTCTGCAAGGTCATCCCCGTGGCGAACAGCCGCTGGATTGCCAGATCGTGCAGATCGCGTGCGATACGGTCGCGGTCCTCCAGCAGCGCCAACTGCTCTGTGTCGCGGCGCCGTTCGGCCAGTTCCAGGGCGACGGCGGCCTGTCCGGCGAAGACGAGCAGCGGATCGATCTCGCTGTCCGTGAAGACCGGCTCCCCCGCCGGCCTCACCAGCAGCAGCACTCCAAGACGATGCCCGGCGGTGCCCAGGGGGACGGCGACGGCGGGCCCCAACCCGGTGGGGTCGCCGGTTGTGCCGGTGAAACGGTCGTCGTCCGCCGGACAGGCCGTCGAGACAGGGCGACCTCGGCGGTAAGCGGCGCCGGGCAGGGTGCCGTCGACCGGGACGAGGTGACCGCGCCGCTCCTCCTCCCGGCCTCCGGTCGCGAGTTCCACGACGAGGCTGTCGGTACCGGGTACGGGAAGGGATATGTCGGCGAGTTCGGCACCGGTGAGGTCTCTGGCCCGGCCGGCGATGAGACCGAGCACCTCCGTCCGGGGGCTGCCGGAGAACAGGCTGTTGGTGATCTCCGTGTTCGCCCGCTGCCACCTCTGCCGGCGCCTGACCCCCTCGTAGAGGCGGGCGTTGTCGATGGCCACGCCCGCCGCCACCGACAGGGTGGAGATGACCCCTTCGTCTTCGGTGTCGAAGTCGTGCCCGCCCCGCTTGTCGGTCAGGTACAGATTGCCGAACACCTGGTCGCGCACACGAATCGGCACTCCGAGGAAGGTGCGCATCGGCGGGTGATGGGCCGGCGAACCGTAGGAGGCCCGGTGCGCGGCCAAGTCCGTGAGCCGCAGCGGCTCGGGATTGCGGATCAGCTCACCGAGCAGCCCGTGGCCCGCGGGCAGCGGACCGATCGACTCGATCGCCTCCTCGGAGAGGCCGACCGTCAGGAACTGCGACAGCCTCCGGCCGTCCGGCCCGATCACCCCGAGAGCCGCGTAGCGGGCATCGACCAGGACCGCGGCAGCCTCGACAATCCGCCGCAGAACCTGGGCGAGGTCCAGCTCACGTCCCACCGAGACGACCGCCTCCAGCAGACTGTGGACCCGGTCCCTGGTCCCGCGAGCGGCATCGATACGGGCCTGCAGCTCATCCAGGAGCTCATCGAGGCGCATCTTCGGCATCTGTGAGAACGGGTCCCGCTCGCCCACCGCTACTCCTCCACCGCCTGGACCGGAAGACAGACTAGCGGCCCGTCTCGGCCCACGGGTGACGTACAGCGCCGGACAGGAACCCGCCGGATCGCGACGCGGCGGACCGGCGAGCGGTATCACCGGCATCACCGGCATCGCCGACGCCGCCACAGACCCATCGGCCAGGTGCCCGCCGCGTCGGGCCGACCCGTCTCCGCGGGCGTTCACTGCGCGGCGGCCCCGCGCGCGACGGTGAGCCGGTGCTTACCGGCTCACCGCGGGTCCGACGGGAACCAGCAGGACCGGGCAGTGCGCGTAGTGCAGCAGCGCGTGCAGGGTGCGCAGGTGCCGCGCACCCGAACCGCCGTGCTGACGGCGGGCGATGACCAGCACATCGGCGCCGGCCGTGGCAGTGATGAGCGCACTGTCGGGCACCGGCGTGGTCCCGTCGTGATCGCGGCCCTCCGCCATGTCGGCCGGGCGTTCCACCACGGTGGCAGGAGCCGTGGAGTACGACGCGGCGGCCGTGGAGGGCCGGTAGTGCGCGGTGTGCACGAAGCGCAGACGGGCACCGCGCCGTACGGCTTCCTCGAAGGCGAAGCCGGCGGCTTCGAGGTCGGCGTCGCTTCCGACGGCGAACAGCACTTCACCCGCCTCGACATGGCTCGTGGGGCAACCGGTTCCAACCACGAGAAGGGGGCGGTGACTCCGTTCGGCGACGCGCTGGGTCACCGACGGCGACGCCAGCGAGGCCAGAGCGCCCAGGGCGCGCGTGCCGACGACCACGAGCGCCGCGCCTCTGCCGCGAGTCACGAGACCCGCTGCCGGGTCGGCGGCTACGGCCGTGAGACGGACCGGCAGTTCAGGGTGGCGCGCGGCGACCCGGTCGGCTGAGCTGATCAGGACCGGACCGGCCGCGTCCAGGTCGGGCACGGCGTACACGATCTCCAACGGAACCGCTCGGCGCATCGCCTCCTCGGCAGCCACGTCCAGCGCGCGGGTCGAGACGACCGACCCGTCGACACCCACGACCACATGATGTTCGAGCATGTGCGTTCTCCTCGCCCGCCGCTGACGGCCCCTCCGGTAAGACCCCCGCCGCCACCCACCCTGGGGGCGTACGGGTGGCGCGCCCAAGGAGCCGACCGGACCTGTCCAAGGGCCCAACAGGCCCTATCTCGGCGGCTACAGCCGGTGCGACTGTGCGCAGGACAACACGGTGAGCGGATAGGGAAGGTGGTGGGAGCGGTGGCGTTCCCCCTGGTGGTCGGCGTCGACGGATCCGAAAGGAGTCTGCAGGCGCTGGACTGGGCCGCGGACGAGGCGATACGGCACGCGCTGCGGCTGCGCGTGGTGTACGCGAGCGTCTGGGAGCCGCACGAGAGCACCCGATCGCCGCTGGGCGCAGGTGAGTCGCGGGACAGTACCTGGGCCGAGGAAGTCGTCACCGGCGCCGCCGAGCGGGCCCGGCTGCGCCGGCCGGAACTGAAGGTCTCCGGCACCGTGCTGCCCGACGCCGCCGTGCCCTCGCTGCTGCGCGAGAGTGACGAGGCGTACGCCGTCGTCGTCGGCAGCAGAGGCCACGGGACCCTCGCCGGTCTGCTCCTCGGGTCGGTCGGCCTCCAACTGGCCGCCCGCGCACCCGGTCCGGTCATCGTTGTCCGGGGCGCGCCTGCCAATCGCCAAGACGGCTTCAACCGGGTGGTGCTGGGCATACGCGACGGCGAACGCAGCTCTGCGGCAACGGAGTTCGCCTTCGTCGAGGCCCGAGCGCGCGACAGCCGGCTGCACGCGGTACACGCCTGGCGGCCCCCGGCCTACGCACTGCCCGACATCCCGGTCCCCCCGGACCTGCTCACCGAAACCCGGGAGCGGCAGGCACGAGAACTGCTCACCGCCGCGTTGGAGAAGTCCTCCCACCAACACGAATCGGTGAAGGTGATCTCGGAAGCGTTCAACGGTCCGGCCCGCGAGGGCCTGCTGGGAGCGGCGGCCTCCGCCGACCTCGTAGTGATCGGCGCCCGCCGCCGCCACGCCTCACCGGCCCTGCAACTCGGCAGCGTCAACCACGCCGTACCGCACCACGCGCCGTGCCCGGTGGCCATAGTCCCCCAGCGCAGCTTGCCATCAGGCGGTCACGCCACCGCGTAGCCGGCGCGGAAGCCCACACTCGCCGTGACGACCGATGCGCACCGAGTCGGC
>NZ_JARJHW010000239.1:0-9870 GCF_040560175.1 Streptomyces panacea | reverse complement strand
GGCCGCACTCCCGCCGGACCTGCGCGCACTCGCCGCCAGGCACGGCCTGACCGAGAGCGGCGCCCGGCCCTCGCTCCCCGCGTATCTGCGCGGGCTGCACTCCCGCCGCCACTTCGTCACGGCCTTCGCCACCGCCCGGCTCACCTCGCAGTACAGCAAGGCGAAGCTCGGCCAGCTCTGGCAGATCATGACGCCGCTGCTCAACGCGACGGTCTACTACTTCATCTTCGGCGTCCTGCTGAACACCAAGCACGGGGTGCCCGACTTCGTACCGTTCCTGGTCACCGGCGTCTTCATCTGGACGTTCACGGCCGGCACCATCACCGCCGGGACCCGTGCCATCTCCGGCAATCTCGGCCTCGTACGCGCCCTGCACTTCCCGCGCGCCTCGCTGCCGCTCGCCTTCGCCCTCCAGCAGCTGCAACAGCTGCTGTTCTCCCTGGGCGCGCTGACCGTGATCCTGGCCGTCTTCGAGCAGTACCCGAGGCCGGCCTGGCTACTGGCCGTGCCCGCCCTCGCGCTCCAGACCGTCTTCAACACCGGGCTCGCGATGATCTTCGCGAGGCTGACCGCGTCGACGCCCGACATCGCGCAGCTGATGCCGTTCCTGCTCCGCACCTGGATGTACGCGTCCGGTGTGATGTGGAGCCTCGACACGGTCTTCAAGAACCAGGACATCCCGCGGGTGGTCCGGCTGGCGCTCGAGTGCAATCCGGCGGCCGTCTACATCGACCTGATGCGCTTCGCGCTCATCGACAGCTTCACCGCCGGTCAACTCCCGCCCCACGTCTGGCTGGTCGCCACCGGCTGGGCGGTGCTCGTCGGGGCCGGCGGATTCCTGTTCTTCTGGCAGGCGGAGGAGAAGTACGGCCGTGGCTGAGACCGAGCGTGTTCCGACCGTCGTCGTCGACGGCGTCCACATCACCTACAAGGTGCACGGCACCAAGGGCGGCAGAGGCAGCGCCACCTCGGCGCTCAGCCGCATCGTCTCGCGCCGGCAGAGCCCCGGAGTGCGCGAGGTGCACGCCGTACGGGGCGTGAGCTTCGTCGCGTACAAGGGCGAGGCCATCGGTCTCATCGGCTCCAACGGCTCGGGGAAGTCGACGCTGCTCAAGGCCGTCGCCGGGCTGCTGCCGCCGAGCGGGGGCAAGGTCTACACGCGGGGCCAGCCCTCGCTCCTCGGCGTCAACGCGGCGCTGATGAGCGACCTGACCGGCGAGCGCAACGTGATACTCGGCGGGCTCGCGATGGGCATGACGCGGGCGCAGGTCAAGAGCCGTTACGCCGGCATCGTGGAGTTCTCCGGCATCAACGAGAAGGGGGACTTCATCACGCTGCCGATGCGCACGTACTCCTCCGGCATGGGCGCCCGGCTCCGCTTCTCGATCGCGGCGGCCAAGACCCACGACGTGCTGCTCATCGACGAGGCGCTGTCCACGGGGGACGCCCACTTCCAGAAGCGCAGCAAGGAGCGCATCGCCGAGCTGCGCGCGGAGGCGGGCACGGTCTTCCTGGTCAGCCACAGCAACAAGACGATCACCGAGACCTGCGACCGGGCGATCTGGCTGGAGTCGGGAACGCTCAGGATGGACGGCCCGGCGAAGGACGTCGTGGCGGCGTACGAGGAGTTCACGGCCACCACCTCGAAGAACCGCAAACGCTAGCCCCCCGGCCGGGCCCTCGACCGCCGGGCATTCTCAGCCCGCCCGGCGGTTGAGGACGAACCGGCCGCCGGACGAACCCCGGCAAACCAATCCGCCCCCACCACCAGCACCCGTCTCTCGACCGGGCGGGGCCGGGCCGGGCCACTCAAGCCCGCCCCGTAACCCCAGCCCGTCCGGCGCTCGAGAACAGAACCCGCCCCGGCGACCGGCTTACGCGTGCGTCCGCAGCAGCGTCCGCATCGTCCGCATCGCGACCGACAGATTCGCCAGGTCGAAGGAGTCCGAGCTCTGGATCTCCTCCAGCGTGGTCCGTGAACGCCCGAGAATCGCCGCGTTCTTCTGCTCCCACGCCTTGAAGCGCTCCTCCGGCGTCGACGTCCCGTTGCCGACGGACAGCACGTCCGACGTCAGGGCGGCGTGCGCCGCGTACAGGTCCTCGCGGATCGACGCGCGGGCCATGGACTGCCAGCGGTCGGCCCTCGGCAGCTCGATGATCCGATCCATCAGCTGTGTGATCCGCAGCCGGTCCCCGAGGTCGTAGTACACCTCGGCGACGGCCAGCGGCTCCTTGCCCGTACGGTCCGCGATCTGCACGATGTCGAGCGCCGGGAACGCCGCGGAGAATCCGGCGACCCGCAGTGCCAGCTCGTCGGGCACGCCCACCGCGGTGAGCTCCTCCACGATGTTCTGATACCACTCCAGGTCCGCGCCGCGCAGCAGTTGCGGCAGCTGCTGCCACACCTGCTCCACGCCTTCGGCGAAGAACTCGACCGTGCCCGCGATCTCCACCGGCTGCGGCCGGTTGCCGAGCAGCCAGCGGGTGCCGCGCTCGACCAGTCGCCGCGCGTGCAGCCGGATCCGGGTCTGGACGTCGGCGCCCACGGCGTTGTCCAGCGCCTCGACCGCGTCCCAGACCGCGCCGAGACCGAAGATCTCCCGGGCGGCTGTCTGCGCCCGTACGATCTCCTCGATCGACGCCCCGGTCTCCTCGCGCAGCCGGTGCAGGAAGGTCGAACCGCCCGCGTTCACCGTGTCGTTGACCAGAACCGTCGTGATGATCTCGCGGCGCAGCGCGTGCGCCTCGATCTGCTCGGCGAACTTCTCGCGGAGCTGCGCGGGGAAGTACGCGTACAGCAGCTTGCGCAGATACGGGTCGTCGGGCAGCTCGGTGGAGATCAGCTCGTCGGCGACGGTGATCTTGGTGTACGCGAGCAGCACGGCGAGTTCGGGCTGCGAGAGCCCCTTGCCCGAGTTGAGGAGCTCCCGGATCTGACGGTCGGTCGGCAGGAATTCGAGCGCCCGGTCGAGATTGCCGTCCCGCTCCAGGCGGCGCATGAACCGCTGATGGGCGTGGAGCAGGGAGGGGGCCTGGAGGACCGCGTTGGCGAGTGCGGTGTTCTGCGCGTAGTTGTTGCGCAGGACCAGCGTGCCGATCTCGTCGGTCATGGCCGCCAGCAGCTTGTTGCGCTGCTTGACGGTCATGTCGCCTTCCGTCACCAGGCCGTTGAGCAGGATCTTGATGTTCACCTCGTGGTCGGAGGTGTCCACGCCCGCGCTGTTGTCGATGGCGTCGGTGTTGATCCTGCCGCCCTGGCCGTCGGCCCCGCGCCGCGCGAACTCGATACGGCCGAGCTGCGTCGCGCCCAGGTTTCCGCCCTCGCCGACGACCTTGGCCCGCAGGTCCTCGCCGTTGATGCGGATGGCGTCGTTGGCCTTGTCGCCCACGTCGGCGTTCGACTCGCCGGACGACTTGATGTACGTACCGATGCCGCCGTTCCACATCAGGTCGACCGGGGCCTTGAGGATCGCCCGCATCAGATCGGCCGGCGTCAGCTTGGCCACGCCCGCGTCGATGCCCAGCGCCTGCCGCACATGTGCGTTGACCGGGATCGACTTCGCGCTACGGGGGTGGATCCCGCCGCCCTGGGACAGCAGCGACTTGTCGTAGTCGGCCCAGGAACTGCGCGGCAGGTCGAAGAGGCGGCGGCGCTCGGCGAACGAGGTGGCCGCGTCCGGATTCGGGTCGATGAAGATGTGCCGGTGGTCGAAGGCGGCGACCAGCCGGATGTGCTCGGAGAGCAGCATGCCGTTGCCGAAGACGTCGCCCGACATGTCGCCGACCCCGGCGACGGTGAAGTCCTCGGTCTGGGTGTCGTGGCCCAGTTCGCGGAAGTGCCGCTTGACGGACTCCCAGGCGCCACGCGCCGTGATGCCCATGCCCTTGTGGTCGTAACCGGCGGAGCCGCCGGAGGCGAAGGCGTCGCCGAGCCAGAAGTCGTAGGCGATCGCGACCTCGTTGGCGATGTCGGAGAAGCTGGCGGTGCCCTTGTCGGCGGCGACGACCAGGTACGTGTCGTCCTCGTCGTGCCGCACCACGTCGGCCGGGTGCACGACCTCGCCCGCCACCATGTTGTCGGTGATGTCGAGCAGCGCCGAGATAAACGTCTTGTAGGAGGCGATGCCCTCGGCGAGCCAGGCGTCACGGTCCACGGCCGGGTCCGGGAGGTGCTTGGCGACGAAGCCGCCCTTGGCGCCGACGGGCACGATCACCGTGTTCTTGACCATCTGCGCCTTGACCAGGCCGAGGATCTCCGTACGGAAGTCCTCGCGCCGGTCGGACCAGCGCAGACCGCCGCGGGCGACCTTGCCGAAGCGCAGGTGCACGCCCTCGACCTGCGGCGAGTAGACCCAGATCTCGTACGCGGGGCGGGGCGCGGGCAGGTCGGGGATGGCCTGCGGGTCGAACTTCATCGACACGTAGCTGTGGTGCTTGTCGACGGTGCTCGCCCGGCCCGTCCCGATCTTCCGGTCGTGCCCCTCGCTGGCGCTCTGACCTCTCTTGACGCTTCCCTCGCTGGCGCTCTGGCCCCTCCTGACGCTTCCCTCGCTGGCGCTCTGGCCCCTCCTGACGCTTCCCTCGCTGGCGCTCTGGAAGAAGTTCGTCCGCAGCGTGGCCTTGATGACGGTGAGGAACGACCGCAGGATCCGGTCCTCGTCGAGACTGGCGACCTGGTCGAGGGCGCCGGTCAGCTCTTCGAGGAGCCCTTCGATCAGCTCCGTACCGGCGCGCTGGCGGTTGGGCGCCATCCGGGCCTCGAAGAGGGAGACCAGCAGCCGGGTGGTGTGAACGTTGTTACGGAGGGTGTCCTCCATGTAGTCCTGGCTGAAGGTCGCCCCGGCCTGGCGCAGATACTTCGCGTAGGCGCGCAGCACCATCGCCTCGCGCCAGTTGAGCCCGGCGCGCAGCACGAGGGAGTTGAAGCCGTCGTTCTCCGCCTCGCCCGTCCAGACGGCCGCGAAGGCGTCCTGGAAGCGCTCGCGGGCGTCCTCGGCGAGATGGTCGTCCTTGGTGTGGCCGTTCTCGCCGCGCGGCATGCGCAGCCCGAAGTCGTAGATCCAGGCGTGCGCGCGGTCCACGCAGCGCAGCTCGTACGGCCGCTCGTCCACGACCTCGACACCGAGCTGCTGGAGCACCGGCAGGACGGCGGAGAGGGAGACCTGCTCGCCCGTGCGGTAGATCTTGAAGCGGCGCTCGCCGGGGCCGGCGCCGACCGGCTCGTAGAGGGAGAGCGCGAAGTCCTTCTCCTCGCGGCTCAGTTCCTCGACGCGTACGAGGTCGGCGACGGCGGAGCGCGGCGAGTGGTCCGCCTTGTAGCCCTCGGGGAAGGCGTTGCCGTAGCGGCGCAGCAGCTCGGCGGCGCGCTCCTCGCCCAGCTCGGCGTTGAGCGCCTCACCGAAGCCGTCGGCCCAGGAACGGGCGGCCTCGACGAGCCGTGCCTCGATGCGGTCGACGTCCGGGTCGGTGAGCCCGGCCAGCTCGGTGCCCTGCGGGACGCGTACGACGAAGTGGAGCCGGGAGAGGATCGACTCGGTGTTCCAGGCGGTGAAGTCGACGCTGGTGCCGCCCAGCTCCTCCTTGAGGATGTCGATCAGCCGCAGCCGGACGCCGGTGGTGTAGCGGTCGCGCGGCAGGTAGATGAGGGCGGAGTAGTAGCGCCCGTACTCGTCCTGACGGAGGTAGAGGCGCAGCCGGCGCCGCTCCTGGAGGTACAGGACGCTGGTGACGATGGAGCGCAGCTGGTCGACGGGCGTCTGGAACAGCTCGTCGCGCGGGTACGTCTCCAGGATCTGCATCAGGTCGCGGCCGTCGTGGCTGTTCGGCGAGAAGCCGGCGCCCTCCAGGACCTCGGCGACCTTGCGGCGTACGACGGGCACGCGGCGTACGGACTCGGTGTACGCCGCCGAGGAGAAGAGGCCCAGGAAGCGGCGCTCGCCGACGACGTTGCCCTTGTCGTCGAACTTCTTCACGCCGACGTAGTCGAGATAGCTCGGGCGGTGCACGGTGGAGCGGCTGTTGGCCTTCGTAAGGATGAGCAGCTTGTGCTCGCGGGCCTTGGCGCGCGCGTCGGCCGGCAACCGGTTGAACGACGGGCTGACCGGGTGGGCCTCGTTGTCGGTGTGCCGCGGGTCGGAGCGCAGGATGCCGAGGCCGGTGCCTGGCACGGCGGTCAGGGAGTCGTCACCCGTCAGCTCGTACTCGCGATAGCCGAGGAAGGTGAAGTGGTTGTCGGCGAGCCAGCGCAGCAGCTCGCGCGCCTCCTCGACCTCCTGGTCGCGCAGGTCGTCGGCGGTCGGCTCGCTGGGCAGCTCGTCGGCGATGCGCAGCGCGGACTCGCGCATCTTGTCCCAGTCCTCGACGGCCTCGCGGGCGTCGGACAGGACGCGCTGGAGGTCGGAGGTGATCTGCTTGAGATCGGACCGGTCGGTCTCGCGGTCGATCTCGACGTGGATCCAGGACTCGATCAGGGTGTCGTGAGTCAGCTCGGCGCCGTCGCCCCGGCTCTCGGGAAGGACCTCGATGAGCTTGCCGGTGACATCGCGGCGCACCAGGATCTGCGGGTGGATGACGGCGTGGATGCCGCGGTTCTGCCGGGAGAGTTCGTTGGTGACCGAGTCGACCAGGAACGGCATGTCGTCGGTGACGACCTCGACGACCGTGTGGGTGCAGGTCCAGCCGTTCTCCTCGACGGACGGCGTGTAGACGCGCACGCTGGCCGTGCCCTGCGGACGGTCCTCCGCCAGGCGGTAGTGGGAGAGCGCCGCGCCGTAGATGTCGACCGGATCGCGGTCGGCGAGATCGTCCGGTGCGGTATGCAGGTAGTACTTGTGGAGAAAGGCGAGCAGCGTCTCTTTGTCCGGACGCTTCTCGTCGTACGTCTCGTCGTCGGTCGCCGTCGCGGCCGAGTTGTTCCGGGAGGTGCCCCCCAGACCCCCAGCACCCCCGGCTGGGCTGTTCTCAGCGACCCGGGCCGCCCGTGCGAGCAGCTCGGCCTTGGCTTCGTCCAGCTTGGTCTGCATGTCCTCTGGCTCCTGTCGCGCGCCATTGCGTGACGTCGATGAAAGAAGCGACACAACGCCACGACGCGGGGTGTCCGGTCTGAGTCGACGCTATGCCGCGATGAGAGATGTCCGGGACGTTATTGGCCAAACTTGACGGCCACGCCGGATTGTGGAGATCAGCGAGGCCCGGGGCGCTGTGGCACTCCGGGCGCGGGCCGGGAGCTTCGCTGCTCCCACGGCATATCGCACTGATCACGGCCCCAGGCTATCCCGCCGCACCCCTGACCCGTCATGAACCGCATATGTACAAAAGAAGGGCGAGAAATTTGCCGGTCCGGCCAGTGACAAGTGGCCGGTGGCGGGGGCGCTGCGGAGATTGACGGTCAGCGCGCGATGCTCTGCGCGAGATCGACGGCCGCGGCGAGACTGTCCACTACGGGCACCCCGACCTCCTCCAGGCTCTTACGGCTGTGCGATCCGCCGGTGTAGAGCACCGCGCGGGCTCCCACATGAGCGGCGGCCAGGGCGTCGTCGACCGCGTCACCGATGACCACCGTGTGGGCCGGGTCTATCCGGCCCTCCTTGGCGAGCGCGGCCAGATGGCGCTCCATGTGCACGGCCTTCGTGCCGCCGGAAGGCCCCGTCCGTCCGTCGACCCGGACGAAGTGCTGGTGAATCCCGTAGCCCCGCACGACGGGCACCAGTTGGTCGTGCTCGTACATGCTGAGAATCGACTGGCTGCGGCCGGCCAGCGTCCACTGCGTCAGCAGCTCCTCGACACCCTCGGTCAGCACGCACCCGACGCGCCGCTCGACGTAGTGCCGGTGGAAGGTCTCGTCCATGATCAGCCACTCGGCGTCCGTGGGGAGGCGGCCCATCAGACGCTCGTAGAAGACCGGGATCGGCATGCAGTACAGATCCCGGTACCGCTCGGCGGTGATCGGCTCCAGACCGATCTCCGCGAAGCTGGCGTTGGTCGCCCCGATGACCGCGCCGAAGTCGTCGAGCAGAGTGCCGTTCCAGTCCCAGACCAGATGTGTGTCGCGCTTCCCCATGCCGGAAACGTTACCGGCCGGGTCTGACAACGCGCCGCGGAACTGCTCGCGGCGCAGCCGTGCGCGCCGAAGTCCTACGCGACGATGCCCGGGATCTCCTGGACCCCGAACCAGAGCAGCTCGTGGTCCTCGGCGCCGTCCACCGTGAACTGCGCGTCGTCGTCACCGTGGTCGGCCGCGCCCAGCGCCGCGGCGGCGGCGGACACGTCGTCCTCGGCGCCGTCCGCGTCGATGTGCGCGGCGGCGGCCTTGGCCAGGGGGACGGCCACGGCGATCCGCACCTCGCCGAGCCCGGCGGAGTCCACCCCGCGGTCGGGGTCGGCGGCGGCGTCCTTGTCCGGTACGTCGACGGCGACCACGACCCGGCGCCGCGCGGCGGACGGATCACCGGCGATCAGCCGGAGCGAGGCGGCGGCGGCGCGGTTGAGGGCCGCGTACTCCAACTCCTCGATGTCGTCGGAGAGATACCACTCACGCAGTCCGGGCGTCACCGCGTAGGCGGTCAGCGGCCCAGGACCCAGCTCGCCCGTCTTGTGCGCCTCGGCGAGACCGGGAAGGGTCAGAGGGACGTAGACGCGCATGCGATGACCGCTTTCGTAGTCGGGTGAGCGGCTCAAGGATACGTGCGGCACATCCGGCCGGTCCCTCGTCGGGGTGACACTGCGGAGCCGTTTCACGCCCACTCGAATACGCAGAGTGACACCTCCAGCCCTGGCCCGGCCTGCCCGGCCACACGGACAGGTGACACCCGCCACACGCGGCGCCCCGGAATCCGGCCCTTGCGACGGTGGCGGATGCCCCGTAGAAGATCCCCAACACAAGTTACTGCCCGGTAACGCAAATACGACCGGGCCTGCGGAACGGGGGCGATCTGCGTGAGCGACACAGAGACCAGCAGGACGAACGACAGGGCGGCGGCCCGGACGGTCGCCACGACCCGGCCACCGGCCAGGCGCGACCCACGCAGGCCGGGCCGCGTGGTCTCCCAGCGCCGCCAACCCTGGCTCCAGCCGCACGAGCGCTTCGCCGAACAACTGCTCGCGGTCCTCAGCGGCCTTCGCCCGGTCCACTCGATGCTGGGCCAGACGATCGGCGAGGCGTACGACCAACTCGTCCACCTGGCCCCGAAAACCCCACTCCGCGCCCGCAACACGACCCCGGTGATCCGCACCTGCCGGGGCTTCCACCCGCGCCCGGGAGTGGTCGAGGCGTGGGCGGTCGTCGCGGCGGGGGACCAGGTCCGCGCGATGGCGTTCCGCCTGGAGCAGTCCCCGGACCTCCGCTGGCGCTGCGCGGCGGTGGAGGTAGCACCTCGCCCCAGCCCGAGGTAACGGACCAGCCTCACCCTCAGGCGCCGCGCACCCGTCCGGCGCTTGGGGGCACGCCCACCACCGACGAGCCCGTACGACGCCCGAGACCACACCCGGGTGCCGGCGGACCCGTTCCGGCCCGTCGGCACCCACGCGACCCGTCCGGTGTCCGAGGGCACCCAGCCTCCGGTTGGCCACACTCTCAACCCGCACGGCGAACACCCGGCCCGCCCGGCGGTTGTGAGACCGCTCGCCATGGGCTGAACACACTCCGGCCTGTCGGCACCCACCCAGCCCGTTTTACGGCCCACCCAGCCTGTCCGGGGTCCGAGACCACACCCACGCCGACGGACCCACTCCAGCCCGCCCAACGGCCCACTCGGCCCGTCCGGGGGTCCGAGACCACACCCACCGCCGGACGGACCCACTCCAGCCCGTCCAGGGGTCCGAGACCACACCCACCGCCGGACGGACCCACTCCAGCCCACCCAACGGCCTGTC
>NZ_JARJHW010000238.1:0-9933 GCF_040560175.1 Streptomyces panacea | reverse complement strand
GCAGACGAAGTGACTCGGCGAGCGGGACTCTGGAACCGCTGCGCAGCACACTGTTGGCGTACATCCGCCCGGCGATACGGGTCAGTCCCACCAGCGCGGCCACCGCCAGCACCAGGGACACCGCCACCTGCCACGCCGGCGCGATACCGAGCAGCATGCGCGCCGGCATCAGGATCGGGCTGAGCGGCGGTACGAGCGAGAGCCACTCGATCACCGGGTCGTGGGCGTTCTTGCTCAGCAGGGATATGCCCAGCACGAACGGCGTGGTGATGAGCACCATCACCGGCTGCACCACCGACTGCAGGTCCTCCTGGCGCGAGACGCGCGCCGCCGCCGCGGCCAGCATCGCGGCGAAGAGGAAGAAGCCGAGCAGGAACCAGACGCCCATCGTCACCAGCGTCCCGGCCACCGCCGTCGGCAGTGAGATGGCTCCGGTGCCCTCGGCGAGCACGACCGCGGCTCCGCCGAGCAGGACGAGTTGGGTCACGCCGACCACGGCCACACCGATCAGCTTCCCCGCGAGGAGCTGCCAGGGCCGGATGCTGGAGAGCAGCAGCTCCACCACGCGGCTGGTCTTCTCCTCCACGACGCCCTGCGCCAGCATGATCCCGTAGATGATGAAGAAGAAGTACAGGAGTCCGGTGGAGGAGAGAATCAGCGCGAACTGCTCGGCCGCGCTGTGCCCCGAAGGCTCCAGCGTTCTCGTCTCCGCGGCCGACGACCCCACGCGCTCCGCGAACTCCACCGGGTCCACGCCCGCGCGCTCCAGCTCTCGCGCGGTGCGCTCCTCGGCCACGGCGGCGTTCACGACGGCGAGCAGGTCCTCGTTCGTCTCGCGTTCCACGGTCACCGTGAGGTCGGCCGGGTCGCCACCGATCACGGCGGCGACGTCACCGTCGCGCAGCATCGTCTCGGCGCGGTCGCGGTTGCCCTCGCCGCCACCGTCGCCGTCGATGGTGACGAACTCGAAGTCGAGATCGGTCGCCCGGTCGGCGACGGCGGTCAGCATCGGGCGCAGCGCGGCGACGTCCCGGTCGAGACCGACCTTGGTCGGCCCCTCCTTGGAGAAGAGGATGATCAGGGTGTAGACGCCGAGTCCGAGCACCAGTCCCAGCGTGCTCAGGACGAAGGACTTCGTCCGCATCCTGCTGTTGATCTCGCGCCTGGCGACCAGGCCGACCGCCCGGCGGGCCGACAGCGCGCCCGGATCGGGGGAGGGGCCGCCACCGGGGGCCGGTGCGCCGCCGTCCGGTACACGCGCGTCCGTGCCGGCGTCTGCCCGCGCCGCTGTACTCATCGCCCGCCGCCCTCACTGTCGCTGTCCGCCCGGACCGCTCCCGTTCCCGCTCCCGTTCCCGTTTCAGCCGTGGCCGTTGCTGTAGTCGTGGCCGTGGCTTTCGCCTCGCTCTCGGCGTCGTCTCTGGTCACCAGATCGCGGTACAGCTCGGTCAGCGGCGGCTGTTCGGATACGAAGGTGGACACCGGCCCCGTCGCGAGCGCCGCGTGCAGCACCTTCTGGTCGTCGGCGCCCTTCGCCAGCCGGAGCCGGGTCCGGGTGCCCTCGCGGCTCACGACCTCCACGCCCGCCAGCCCCGCCGCCCAGTGCTCGCCCGCCCCGGGCGCGTCGACCAGCAGCCGGCGCTCGGCGCTCTCGCTCAGCTCGCGCACCGTGCCGCAGGCGATGAGCCGCCCGCCGCCGACGATGCCGACGCGGTGGCAGACCCGCTCGACGAGGGCCAGTTGGTGGCTGGAGAAGATGACGGGCACACCTTCGGCGGCCCTCTCCGCGAGCACGTCGCGCATCACGTCCACCGCCACCGGGTCGAGGCCGGAGAACGGTTCGTCCAGCACCAGCGCCTTCGGCTCATGCACCAGGGCCGCCGCGAGCTGGACGCGCTGCTGGTTGCCGAGGCTGAGGTTCTGGACCTCCTCGGAGGCGTACGACGAGACCTCCAGCCGCTCGATCCACCGGTCGGACGCGGTACGCGCGGCGGCGCGCGACATGCCGTGCAGCTCGCCCAGATACCGCAGGTGTTCGGCGACCTTCATGCGCGGATACAGGCCGCGCTCCTCGGGCATGTAGCCGAACTGCCTGCGGGCCGCGAAGTCGACGGGACGGCCCTGCCAGCGGACTTCTCCGGCGTCGGGGGTGAGGACTCCGAGGATGATCCGCATCGTGGTGGTCTTGCCCGCCCCGTTGCTTCCCACGAAGCCGAACAGCTCACCGGCGCGGATGTCGAAGGTCATGTCGTCGACGGCTCGGCGCTTGCCGTAGCTCTTCCGTACGCGGTCGACCTCCAGCGCTGCCGCAGCCATGTGCCGCACCTTCCGACGGTGATGAGGGAGACAGTGATGATGCGTTAACTCGTTGAAGTATTGCGTTAACACATCACTTCGTCAAGCTGTCACGCGCTCTGACGCTCCACCACGACGATGTGCTTCTCCGTCAGCTCTGACAGCGCACTCCGGTCCCAGCCGGCCCAGCGGCCGGTGACGCGCAGCCCCGCGAGCCTGGCCATCACGTCGAACTCGGCGGGCCACGCGTACCGGCTGACCTCCGGCACCTTCCGCAGCCCGCCGGGGCCCAGGATCGTGTGGACGACCAGCGCGGACTGGAGCTGCCTGTTCACCTGGATCGTGTCCAACAGCAGTGCGTCCGCCGCCAGATGACCGATCTGTGTCGTCGCCTCGGAGAGCCGGTGGTAGTTCTGCGGGTTGTACGTCTCGAAGACCGCGACCCCGCCGTCGGCGAGCGCGTCGTGGATGCCCAGCAGACAGCTGATCTGCAACTCCTGCGTGGGCAGCATGAAGAACGTGTTCAGGGCGGTGAGGACCACGTCGTACCGCTCCTCCACCACCAGCGCGCTGAAGTCGGCGACCGAGCTGGTGATATCGCCCGTGGGGTCGTTCTCGTGGAGCTTCGCCAGCATCGCGGGGGAGGCGTCCACGCCGTGCACCCGATAGCCGTGCTCGGCCAGCGGGATTGCCAACCGGCCCGTACCGACGCCCAGTTCGAGGAGCGAGGCCGGTGCCGGACGCAGCTCCTCCAGAAAGGCGACCATGGAGTCGATGGCCGGTCCGGAGGTCGGGTAGAGCGAGTCGTAGACATCGGCCAGCGCCTCGCCGTACGCGCTGCTGCCGGGCGCGCCCCGGGAGGGCTTGGAGCCGTTGGCGGCGCCGTTCGGGCGGGCGGAACCGTTCGTACGGTTCTCGGTCTGCCGGGGTGCTTCGGTGGTCATGTTCTCTCCCTCTGCTTCTCCTGCGCTGTTGCCAACTCCGCCCGCAACCGGTCGGCCGCGGACAGGACTTCGGGGAACGACGCGGGCGCCCAGGCCTCGCGCCGGCCACTGGTCGTACTGCGGCCGGGATGCGGCGGGACGACGATCACATTGCGGCGGCCGGCGAGCTTGGCGGAGTGTTCCGCGTACGCCGCGCTCTGCGCGCCACCGGGCGGCAGCGCGGGCGCCAGCGCGATCGCGGCCTCCGTGCACTGGAGCGCGAGGACCGACGGCGAGTCCCCGAGCCCAAGTGCCAGTCGGGCCAGGTAGTTGAGCGTCGCGGGCAGGACCACCACGGCGTCCGGCCACTGCGCGAGATCCACATGGCGGGCGCGCGCCTCGGGCTCCTCCGGCCAGCGGTCCGCCAGCACGTCGCAGCCGCCGATGGCGACCAGCGCCTCGCGGGTGACGAACCGGGTGGCCGCCCCCGTAAGGACGTAACGCACCTCCACCCCGGGCTGCCCCATCTTCAGCCAGCTCGCCCAGAACGGCAGATGGGCGGCGGTCACCGACCCCGTACCGATGACCAACAGCCGCCGCACGCCCACCGGTTCGGGCACCCCCGTCCCGGCGGTCACCGGGCCGCCGCTCCCGCCCCCGAACCCGCCACGGGCGCGGATTCGGAAGCGGGGGCGGTCTCCGGCGCGAGCGCCGGGTCCATGGGGGCGGGCGGCGTGGCCGCCGGGGCGCCGTTCACGGCCGGGGCGACGGCACTCCCGCCCTGCCCCTTCCCGCCGCGCAGCGTCTGGCCGTGCACCAGCTCCTGGTAGAGCGCGGAGCGCGTCAGCAACTCCTCGTGCGTACCCCGGTCGACGACGCGCCCCTCGTCCACCACCACGATCAGGTCCGCGTCCTGCACGGTCGAGATGCGGTGCGCGACCGCGATCACCGCCCGCTCGGCGGCGAGTTCACGCATCAACGCCCGCAGCCGCTCCTCGTTCTCGCTGTCGAGCTGGGACGTCGGCTCGTCGAAGAGGACGACCCGGGTGTCCCGCAGCAGCACCCGGGCCGCCGCCAACCGCTGCCGCTGACCGCCCGACAAGTCCTCCGCGCGGCCCAGTTCGGTGTCCAGGGAGTCCGGCAGCGCCTCGACGGCGCCGCGAAGCCCGAGGGTCTCCAGCGCACGCCACAGCTCCGCCTCCGGTACGTCGGAGTCCCTGCCGAGCTGGAGGTTCTGCCGCACCGTGCCCTCGACGAGGGTGAAGCTCTGGTCGACGTAGCTGATCTCGCCGCGCAGCTGGTGCAGCGGCCACTCCTCGACCGGGAAACCGCACAGCGAGATCCGGCCCGAGTCCGGCAGCAGGAAGCGCTCCGTCAGGCCGAGCAGCGTCGTCTTGCCCGCGCCCGAGGGACCGACGACGGCGGTCAGCCCGCGCGCGGGCGCCGCGAACGACGCCTCGTGGATGATGGTGCGCTCGCCGTCGACGTACGAGACCTGGTCGAACTCCACGGCCGGCGCGGTGGGGGAGGGCTCGACCGGCGTGGCGGCCCCGGGGTCCTCCGACGGGATCATGAGCACGCTGTTCAGCCGGCCGCGCGCGGCCAGACCGGCCTGCATCCGGGCGAAGCCCGACACCAACAGCGTGATCGGCGAGACCAGTTGGAGCAGATACACGATGAAGGCGGCGAACTCGCCGATGTTCAGATCCCCGGAGGCGAGCCGGGCCCCGCTGACGACCATCACCGCGACGATCGACAGCTGCTGCCCGAACTGCATCGTGGGACCGACCAGCGCGCTCACGCGCGCGACGGACACGGCCGCCTTGCGCGCGTCGTCGACGCTGTCCCCGAGCGAGGACGCCACCTGACGCTCCGCCAGGAACGCCTTGACCGTCGGCAGCGACAGCACGGCCGCCGTCATCTGCTGGGACATCGAACCGATGGCGTTCTGCTGCCTCTCCACCCCGCTGCGGATCGCCCGTACACAGGCGGCGATGCCGAGCCCGGCGATCGTGAACGTCGCCAGGACGACCAGGAGCAGCACCCAGTCCAGCAGCCCCATGGCGATCAGCGTGCCGATGGCCAGGAACAGGGACGACGGGATCTGCGCCACACCGACATCCACCACGGAGCGCAGCTGCGAGCTGTCGGAGCTGGCGCGGGCCACCAGATTGCCGGCTCCCTCGCGCCGTACACGCCGCAGCGGCAGGGTCAGGATGTGCGCGGCGATCCGGAACCGCGCCTCGGACACCAGGGCCTCACCGGCGCGGGCGAGCAGGAAGGAGCCGAGCGCCGAGGTGAGACCGGCGCCGAGCGCGAGACCGGCCATCAGGAGCATCGGGCGGATCGGCCGCTCGTCCTGGCCCAGGGCCACCACCAGGTCGCGGACCTGGAGGGGGAGCATGAGCGTGGCGACGGCGGAGAGCATGCTCATCACCACCGCACCGGCGACGGCGGTCTTCCGGCCCTCCAGGAGCTGGGCGAAGACGCGCAGTTCATCGGTGCCGGCCGGACGTGGTTCTGCCTTGGCCATGGTGGTGGTTCTCCTCCAGCTTGCGGTTACATCCGGTCACTTTCGGTCGCACGGCCGACTGGTCAGGGCGCGGCGGCGGCCCCGGCGGGGGTGGTGTCGGTGTCGGTGGTGGAGTCGGTGGTGGCGTCGGTGTTCGGGTCCGCCGTCGGTCCGGGTGTCCAGGGCCAGGCCGCCGAGTCGAGGTTCCGGGCGGGGTCGGCGGGGTCGACGTTCGCCGCGGCGCAGGCCGCCGACAGTTCGGCGACGGTCGGTCGCTCGCGCCCCTGCTCGGCGGCCGCCACGAACGCGCGGGCCACCACATGCGCGCGGTGCTCGCCGAAACTGAGCCCGCGCATCCCGGCACGGTCGTCCTTCGGCTCCCAGGCGGCCGTCACACCCGGGGCCACGACGTGCGCGAACGCGGGGGACGGGCCGTCCGGCAGCCCGGTGGCCAGCGCGCTCTCGGTCAACGCGTCGACCACGCCCCAGGATTCGGAACTCAGATAGACCACCATGCCGTCGTTCCGCGGCAGGCTGGCCGGATTCGAGATGATCTTTGCCCGGTAGATCGCCGACCGGCTCTCCAGCGTGCTCAGCACGGCGTTCCACAGGGCGGGCCCCTGCTCGGCGTCGGCCACCCGCAGGTACATGCGCAGCAGATCGCCGCCGCCGGTACGGCCCTTGCCGCTGTCCACCAGGAAGAAGCCCGGCGAGATCAGCGGGCGGGCGGAAGGGAGGGTCATCAGGACCACGGGGCGCGCCGGATCGCCGACCGTACGGCCGGTCTCCCGCAGGGACACCGAGTCGGGCACGCCCAGGCGCAGACCGTCGATCTCCACCACGCGCCGCCCGGCGGCCGTCCGCCGCTCGGTGAGGATGGCGGGCGCGACGGTCGCCGGGTGGGGGGTCGCCTCGGCGATCCGGGTCTCGTACTCCGGCGCGCGCAGTGTCCTGGGGGCCTTGCGGTCGCGTATTCCGCGCCCGGTGTGCAGCACTTCGTACAGGGTGCGGGCGAGCGTGAAGCGCATCGCGGGCGGGGACTCGGCCGTGATCTCGTCGTCGCCGACCCAGGCGGTTCTGCCGTCCGTCGCGATGCGGATCGCGTCGAGCGCGTCGCGCAGGCCGGCGGCGAGGAGCGGAGCCGTCCGGCCGGTGGGGTCGGTCGGTTCCGCCCCGGCGGCGGCGTCCGTGGCGGTGGCTGCTTCTGGGCCGGTGCCGGTGCCGGTGCCTGGGCCGGTTTCCGCGTCCGTGCCGGTGCCGGTGCCGGTGCCGGTGCCCGTGCCCGTGAGCGTGCTCATGCGGCCTCCCCGAGTCCCACCGTGGAGACGAAGCTCCGCGGGTCAAGTAGCGCGGTCCGGCCGATCCCCGCCGCCGCCCGGACGATGGCCGACAGGCGGCCGTTCTCCTTGGTCGAGGCGATCAGCCGGTCGATCAGATGCCATCCGGCGTACGACGTGGCCCGCACGACGAGTCCGTCGTCGCCGGGGCCGCCGCCCTCGCGGTAGCCGCGGTGGAACGCGGCGATCAGCGGCAGCACGCGGTTCAGCTCCTCGCTGCCGCGCGCCACGACCTCCTCGTGGGTGAGCGTCGCGGAGAAGGCGTCTTCCGTCTCCTGCGAGGGGATCCGCAGCACCGCGCGGTGCAGCCACTCGCCGACGTACGCCCCGACATCGCGCGCCGGATCGCCGAGCCGGAACTCCTCCCAGTCGTTCACGTACAACGCGCTCTCGGTGGCGAGGAACTGATCCAGCCTCAGGTCACCGTGGATCGGCACGCGCGCCGCGTCGGCCTCGCTCGCCCGGAGCCGTTCGAGCCCGTCGAGCAGCGCGGCGTCGCGCTGCAACAGGCCCCAGCCCTGGATGAACGCACCGGTGGCGTTGACGTAGTGCTCCAGCGGCAGCGACCGCAGGTCCTCGACGGGCGGATACGGGTGCGGATCCGGCTCGGGGAAGTCCTCCGGCAGGAACGGCAGTTGGTGCAGGGCCGCCACCGTCCGGCCGGCCTCGGCGGACGTCGCCTCGGTGAACTCCTCCTCCGCGGCGAGCTCGCTGCCCGACCGGATGTCGTCGAGCATGCCGAAGACCAGCAGACGCTGTTCCTCGTCGCCGCCCAGGAATTCGGGGCGGGGGAAGGGGGATCGGCCGCGATTCATCAGGTGCTCGAATGACATCAGCCGCTGGTAGCGCTTCAGGGATTCCTTGGGATTCCCTTTGAGGCGCTTCACGAATACGGCATTGCCGGTGTCGGTCACGCCGGACCAGTTGTCGTTGCGGCCCGGATAGGAGAAGACCTCCGAGGCGTTGAGTGAACCCAAGTGGAGCTGGACGAGGAGCTGTTCGACCGATGCGTCCACGGGACTGTCGACAGCCGACGCGGAAGACCGGCCCTGCGGGTATTGAATCTTTTCGCCTGCCACAGCCGTTTTCTATCGCGGGACGCCGTCGGCGGACAACGAATTGACCGCCATCGGCCACCCTCGGCTGAGGCGGGGCGCGGTGGGTAAGGCGCAGGACCGCCGCGCCGGGCCGGACGGGCGGTGCGCGGCCGTCCCCGGGGACCCGCCGGGCACCGCCGCAGGCGCGTCCGGGGGACGACTCGCTGTGGGGCTTTCGTCGCGCCGCTGCCACGCGGGTCAGCAGGGAAAACCGTACCCGCGTGCGGCGTCACGAGGTTCGGGCCGACGAACGGCGGCCGGTGACGATTCCTCCGCCAACCGTCACACGGCACCGCCGCTCGTAGGACCTACCCGTCCGAACGGGAATTGCCAAATTCTCGTCGCCCGCGTGTACCCGGTGCCGCGTGGTGCGGCACCACATGGTGCTTGTCGCGCGGGCATCGGGTCATTGAACCGGGTGATTGGACGGGGCTCACACGATTCTTCGCCGTACGGCCCACACAACCGCTTCGATCGGCGTTTCGACGTCGACGCGTTCGCATATGGCCCGCAGTTTTCGGCGCAGCGTGCGGTCGCTCATTCCCATCCGGCGTGCGACCTGCGCCATGGTGCAGCCCTGCGAGACGAGTTGCAGGATTCTCAAGTGATCGTTTTCCAGTCCGAGGTGGGGGGCTCTGAGGACACTTCGTGGATTCACCTGTATCAACCTCACGGTTGTCCGGCGGTGAGGCGCCGGATTCCGAGGTGCTCGACGGCCTGAAACAACAAGCTCGTTCACAGGGCTGCCGCCGGAAGAGCTGCTTGCTCCGGTTCGATCGAGCGTGGTCGGGAAGTACGGATTTCCGGTCTATGCGTCAGTCAAAATTCCTGCCCCCGTTTCAGTCATCGGACCGGAGTGGTAATCCGATCCGTCCGCCCGTGACGCGGGAGTTGCCTCCCCCGTGGTCGAGGTGGGCGAGGTGTCGGCCACCCGCGGCCATGACACCCCTCCATCTCGCCTCCACT
Source organism: Streptomyces panacea (assembly GCF_040560175.1). Classification (NCBI taxonomy): domain Bacteria; kingdom Bacillati; phylum Actinomycetota; class Actinomycetes; order Kitasatosporales; family Streptomycetaceae; genus Streptomyces; species Streptomyces panacea. The sequence goes on along the minus strand of NZ_JARJHW010000238.1, from coordinate 803 downwards.
CCGTATGTTCAAACGGTCCGGTGGGTGGGGTGAACAGGGCGGGATGTGATCGCCCTGTGCTGTCGACTCGTCACCGGTCGATCCGAAGGGTGCCCGTACGGTCTCTCAGCTTCAGTTTTCCGCCCTCGCGCGGGGCCCAGGGGGGTGGTGCGACACGCCCAGAATATGTGACGCACATCACAGCATCCATTTGAGGTTCTCATGAGTCTTCGCGATGCGGCCATGTCCGGAACGTCGCGACTGGGTACCTCGGCAGGGTGTCCGCCGGACACGTCGCGGACGCGGTCGCGCGCCCCGTCGGGACCTGCCGGGAGCGTCGTACGCGCCGCTCGGAGGCCGGGTCCCGCGAGCGGGGAAGTGATCCCGAGGCAACCAATTCAGGCCGTCGCGGGGCAGGTTGATAAACGGCCGAATGGCTGGATGGAAGGCGTCCGATGCGCGAGAGGGCAGCCGCTATTCCGGGCATGGCAAGGCGCCGCGCCGGATACGCGGAGGAAAGGCCATGCCCCTGTTGTGTACGGCGTGTTAAGTGTCGGTGGAGGCGGGCGAGTCGACTCCGGGGGCGGTTCGGAATTGTCCGCCGAAGGCCGGGCGGCCGGGTCCGCTTTCGCGCCGGGAGCTTCCCCCACGTCCTCGCCAGGCTCTCTTCGTGCTTTCTTCGCGCGTCCTTCGTGCTCTCTTCGCGTCTCGGTCACGGCTCCTCCGTGCCCGCTCGGTCGGGTCGGGTGGCCGGGTCGGAGTTGGGTCGGGTCGGAGTTGGGTCGGGTCGGAGTTGGGTCGGGTTGGGGTTGGATCGGGTTGGC
>NZ_JARJHW010000237.1:0-9941 GCF_040560175.1 Streptomyces panacea | reverse complement strand
CCCCACTTCAGAAAGGCATGACCGCCCCATGGGTTACCGAGCCGCCGATGACCGCTACGAGAAACTGCCCTACCGCCGCGCCGGGAACAGCGGTCTCGCCCTTCCCGCTCTCTCCTTCGGTCTGTGGCAGAAGTTCGGTGACGACTATCCGTTCGACACCCGACGGGACATCGTTCTGCGGGCGTTCGACCTCGGAATAACCCATTTCGATATCGCCAACCGTTACGGTCCGCCCGCCCGCGCGGCCGAGAAGTTCTTCGGACGGATCGTCAAGAGCGACCTGGCGCCGTACCGCGACGAAATCCTGATCTCGACCAAGGCCGGCAACCCCGTCGGGGACAGCCCCTATCTCAAGGGCGGCTCGCGCAAATCACTCCTGGCGTCGCTCGACCACAGCCTGCGCGACCTCGGCGTCAGCTACGTCGACGTCTTCTACTCGCACCGCCCCGACCCCACGACTCCGCTGGAGGAGACGGTGGGAGCCCTGGTCAGCGCGGTCGAGCAGGGCAAGGCGCTCTACATCGGCATCTCGAACTACCCCGCCGAACCGGCCCGCCGGGCAGCCGAGTTGTTGCGCCGAGCCAACGTCCCCCTGCTCCTGAACCAGCCGCGCTACTCCCTGTTCGACCGGAGCCCGGAGACCGACGGCCTGCTCGAAGGGGCGGCCGACGACGGCACCGGCGTGATCGTGTACTCGCCGCTGGCACAGGGACTGCTCACCGACAAGTACCTGGACGGGACCGTACCCGCCGACGCCCGCGCGGCGGCCAGCCGCTTCCTGTCGCCCGACGACATCAGTGACGTCTACCGCGAGCGGGCCGGCGCCCTGAACGACATCGCCGGGAAGCGCGGCCAGTCGCTCGCCCAGCTGGCGTTGCAGTGGGTGCTCCGCCGGCCGGAGGTCACCAGCGCACTCATCGGGGCGAGTTCGACCTGGCAGCTCGACCACAACGTCAGGGCGGCGACCGAGTTCCCGCCCCTGACCGACGAGGAGCTTGCGCTGATCGACCAGTACGCCGTCCACGGGACCGGCCTGCGTGCGCGTGGCTGACGCCGGGGGCCGGGCCGCGCGCGAGGCCGTCGGAGAACAACTCACCGGGCAAGGCCACCCTGCTCGACAGCGAATCGGAGTACTGACATGAGCGACGAATACCTCTGGTACATCCCCAACACGGTCGAGCCCGGTCATCGCGGTGACGACACGACCGACGGATGGGGCACGCTCGGCTTCTCCACCGAGATCGCCCGAGCCGCCGAGGAACACGGCTGGGGCGGAGCCCTCATCGGTACGGGGTGGGGCCGGCCGGACACCTTCACGGTGGCCACCGCGCTCGCCGCCCGTACCACCACGTTCAAACCACTGGTGGCGATCCGGCCCGGCTACTGGCAGCCCGCGCACTTCGCGAGCGCCGCGGCCACGCTCGACCAGCTCAGCGGCGGACGCCTGTTGGTCAACATCGTCAGCGGCCTCGACAACGCGGGGGCGTACGGCGACGGGGAGAGCGACCCGGCCCGCCGGTACGACCGCACCCGCGAATTCCTCCAACTCGTCCGCCGGCTCTGGACGGAGGAGAACGTCACCTTCCGGGGCGAGTTCTTCGGCGTGCAGGACTCGACGCTGAGCCCGCGCCCGTACGGCGCCGAGAACGGCCGTACCCCGAGGCTCTACTTCGGCGGCGCCTCCGCGGCGGCGGAAGCGGTCTCGGCCACCGAGGCCGACGTCCAGCTCTTCTGGGGAGAACCGCTCGACGGCGTGGCCGAGCGGATCGACCGTCTCAAGAAGCTCAGCGGATCCCTCGGCCGTACCCACGCACCGCTGGAGTTCGGCCTGCGCATCACGACGCTGGTCCGTGACACGACCGAGGAGGCCTGGCACGACGCCGAGGCGAAAGTGGCCGAACTGGCGGGCGCCCACGACTCGACGATCAACCCCCAACGGCGCCGAGCCGTCGGCCAGCAGAGGCTCTACGACCTCGCCGAGCGCGGCGATGTGCTCGACTCCTGCCTCTACACCGCCCCCGGCCGGGTCGGCGGCGGGGGCGCCGGGACCACCTGGCTGGTCGGCTCCCCGGACGACGTGGCCGCCGCCCTGCGGAAGTACGGCGAACTCGGCATCACCCACTTCGTCCTCTCCGACACCCCGTACAAGCCGGAGGTCGCCCGCATCGGCGACCAACTGCTCAGCAGGCTCCGGGAACACGCCCCCGTGTGACGGCCGCGTCGGCGAGGATGGAGGCACGCCGCCGGGGGAGCGGCGTGTCTGGGGGCTTCGATGGACGACGGCGCGCTGGTGCGCAGGGTGCGGGTGGGGACCGGCGAGGTGCGGTCGCTCGTGTGGGACGGCGACGATCTGCTCGACCCGGTGGGCGGCTGGCGCCGCTGGTCACCCGACGGGACGGAACACCGGCGCGAGCGGCGGGGGTACGGCAGGGGGTACGACCGCGCCGTCACGTCGCCGTCGGGTCGGTGGACCGTGGTGTACGCCGAGCGGGGGACGAGCGGCGTACTGCTCGACGGGCGGCGGGTGGTCCGTGAACTGCCCCGGGACGAGTACCACGCCGAGGATTACGACTACCCGGTGGGCCTGGGGGCGCTGTCGGACGGCCGGGAAGTACTGGTGCACTGCCCCGAGAACTACGACCGGCTCCAGATCGAGGACGTCGCGACCGGAGAACGTCTGGCCGGCGGCACGGCTGAGGCGACCGCCGGCACGTTCCATTCACGACCGGCGGTCAGTCCGGGCGGTCGCTGGTTGATGTCGGCCGGCTGGGTGTGGCACCCGGCAGGCGTCTGCCGCGTGTACGACCTGGACCGGGCCGTGACCGACCCCTCGGTGCTGGACGGACACGGACTCCTGAACCACTGGCCGCTGATCGACGCCGAGGCGGACTCCGCCTGTTGGCTCGACGGCGACCGACTGGCCCTGGTCACCGGCGACATCGGTGGGGATCCCGAGGAGGACGGCACGGTGGACGATGAGCGGGAGCTGGGGCAGCACCAGCTCGGCGTGTGGTCCTGCTCCACGGCGACATGGCTCCACCGCCACGATCTTCCCGGTCCGATCGGCACGATCCTCGGGTGCGGCGAAGCGGTCCTCGCGCTGTACGGACATCCGCGCCTGTTCGACAACCGTACGGGCGGGCTCGTCGCGCAGTGGCCGCGGCTGGCCATGCCCCGGCGGCAGGGTTCGTACGGTGTGACCCACAAGCCGTCGCCCGTGGCCGCCGTGCACCCGGACGGCGGCCGGGTGGCGCTCGCGCTCAAGGACGGCATCGCCGTCATCCGCCTCCCGGGGTAAGGAGGCGGGCGGGGCCCAGGGCCTTCATGAAGAAATCCTCATCCCGGCTTCATGTCGGCCGTCGGCCCGCTCGCCAAGATGGACCGCATGGCCTTCTCACCTCGTCTGGCGGCCCTGGCGGCCGTCGTCGCCGTCCCGCTCGGCATCGCCGCGACCAGCTACGCTATGACCGACAGTCCCGACGCGCCCAAGGTGCCTCCCGGCGTACAGCTCTCCGACACGCCGAGTGGCGCGCAGAGCGGCACACCGGACGACCGGCGGAGCACCGGACCTGGGTCCTCGCCCACGGGCTCGCCCACCGGTTCGCCCACGGGTCCATCTACCGCTTCGCCGGGCGGGACATCCGACGACGACGTCGTTCCGGGGCCGTCGGCCGGCGACGGTGACGACGACGATGGCGACGACTTCGGTGATGACGGTTGACGTTCCGAGGATCTCCGCCCGGGTGCGGATCCTGCTGTGGCTGCTGGTGGTGATGACGGTGGCCCTGGGGGCCGTGGCCGTCACGGTGCGCTCGATCCTCCACCGGGACGTGGAGCACCGCATCAGCCAGTTGCTGTCCCAGGAGACGGGCGAGTTCGCGAACTTCGTCGTCCAGGGCGTGGACCCGGACACCGGCCGGAGTTTCGGTGACTCGCGCAAGCTGCTCCAGACCTTTCTGCAACGGCAGTACGCCGACCGGGACGAGGAGTTGCTGGGCCTGCCCCGCTCCTCCGCGACCCGGTCCGACATCGTCCGGCAGCGCCGGGACATCCCCGACCACATCGCCCTGTGGCAGGACGACACGTCGCTCGGCCGGATCCTCGCGGCCAAGGGCTCCTCCGGCACACTGCACCGTTCGCGGGGAGAGCTTCGCTGGGCCAAGGTCACCATCCGGCCGCTCGGCGACGATCCTCCCGGCGCCTTGATCGTCGCCTTCCACGCGGACCGCGAACGGGCCGTCGCCGACAAGACGTTCTGGACGCTGCTGGCCCTGTCGGGCATGGCGCTGATCCTGGCGAGCGGCATCGGCTGGGCCGTCGCCGGCCACATCCTGGCGCCCGTCCGCCTCGTACGGAAGACCGCCGCCGAGCTGACCGAGCGGGATCTCACCCGGCGTATCCCCGTCGAGGGCCGGGACGACATCGCGGCGCTCGCCGAGACGTTCAACGGCATGCTCGACCGGCTGGAGCAGGCGTTCGCCGCGCAACGGGTGTTCGTGGACGACGCGGGACACGAGCTGCGCACCCCGATCACCATTGTGCGGGGGCACCTGGAACTGATGGGCGACGATCCTGCCGACCGCGAGGAGACGATACGGCTCGTCACGGACGAACTCGACCGGATGAGCCGCATCGTCGAGGACCTGCTGCTCCTCGCGCGGGCCGAACGGCCCGACTTCGTCCAGCCGGAACCGGTCCAGCTCGCCGAGCTGACCGCCGACGTCTTCGTCAAGGCCCGCACGCTCGGCGAGCGGGAGTGGCTGCTCGACACCGTCGCCGACCGCGAGGCGGCGCTGGACCCGCAGCGAATCACCCAGGCGATGGTCCAGCTCGCCCAGAACGCCGTCCAGCACACGGTGCCGGGCCAGCGCATACGGATCGGCTCGCAGGCGCACGGCGAGCGGATCGAGCTGTACGTCGCCGACAACGGACCCGGGATTCCGCCGCAGGACGCCGAGGTCATCTTCGAGAGGTTCCGGCGCGGCACGGCCCGCCGGGGCGCCCGCACCAGCGGCGCCGGACTCGGCCTGGCCATCGTCAGGGCGATCGCCGAAGGCCACCACGGCCGGGTCGAACTGCGCCGTACCGACGGCGGCGGCGCCACCTTCGTACTCATTCTGGAGACGAGCTCATGAATCGCATTCTGATCGCCGAGGACGAGGAACGGATCGCCTCCTTCGTGGAGAAGGGCCTCCGCGCCAACGGCTTCACCACCGTCGTCGCCGACGACGGCGACCGCGCACTGCACCACGCCGTGTCCGGCGGCTTCGACCTGGTGCTCCTCGACATCGGCCTGCCGGGGCGGGACGGATTCACCGTCCTGCGGGAGATGCGCGAGGCGCGCGTCACGCTGCCCGTCATCGTGCTGACGGCCAGGGACTCCGTACGCGACACCGTGGCCGGGCTCGAAGGCGGCGCCGACGACTGGATGACCAAGCCGTTCCGCTTCGAGGAACTGCTGGCGAGGGTACGGCTCCGGCTGCGTACGGCGGCGGGGGCGCCCGAGGTCACCATGCTGCGCAGCGGCAGCCTCAGCCTCGACCTGAGGACCCGGCGCGCACGGGCGGACGAGCGGACCGTGGATCTGACGGCCCGTGAGTTCGTGCTGCTGGAGATGTTCCTGCGCCACCCCGGGCAGGTGCTGTCGCGCGAGCAGATCCTCTCCCACGTGTGGGGCTACGACTTCGACCCCGGCTCCAACATCGTGGACGTCTATGTGCGGGCGCTGCGGCGGAAGTTGGGCGCAGAGCGGCTGGAGACGATACGGGGGATGGGCTACCGCATGCCGTGAACGCGGCCGTGAACGCGGCTGCGGACGCGCGCACTTGGGCCCGCGCGCGGCTCGTCGGCGCACTCCCGCACATGAAGCGGCTTTCACCCGAGCCTCATTCGGACCTCACGGCCCGACCCCAGGCTGATCGTCGTGCCCCTCTCTCTCCGGCGGACCGTCGGCCTCGCCGCCGTTCTCAGCTTCTGCGTTCTGCTCGCCCTGCCCGGCGGTCTCCTCGGCCTCGGCGGCGACGCGCGGTTCACGCTCGTCGTCTTCGTCCTCGCCACGTACACCTGGATCACCACCTCGGTGGACGACACGTACGTCGCGCTCGGCGCCGGACTCGCGCTCACCGCGACCGGGGTGATCAGCAGCGAGACGCTCTTCGCCACCCTCGGCGACGAGACGGTGTGGCTGCTGATCTGCGCCTTCGTCCTGGCCGCCGCCGTCAGCAAGACCGGACTCGCGGGCCGTGCCGCCGCCTGGCTGGTCGGCGGGGCGGGCACCGTACGGCAGTTGGTGCATCTGACCACGGCCGGACTGGTCGTCACGGCCTTCGCCGTCCCCGCGACCTCCGGCCGCGCCGCCCTCGCACTGCCGGTCTTCCTCGCGCTCGCCAAAGCGCTCGCCGACCGGACCCGGCTGGTGGTGATGCTGGCGCTCCTCTTCCCGACGGTGATCCTGCTCTCCGCCGTCGCCACCCTCATCGGCGCGGGCGCCCATCTGATCACCGTCGGCGTGCTGTGGGAGCAGACAGGGGAGGAACTGGGCTTCGTCACCTGGCTGATCCTCGGGCTGCCGCTCGCCGTGGTCTCCTCCCATCTGGCCGCCGAACTCGTGCTCCTGACGACGACCCGTCGGGCCGACCGGACGGGGCCCGTGCGGATCACCACCGCGCAGATCCAGGAGCACTCCGACGCTCCGGTGCGAGGGCCGCTCACCCCGCCGGAGGCGCGGTGCCTCCTGCTGCTGGGAACGGTGGTGGTGCTGTGGTGCAGCGAACCCCTGCACGGCGTTTCTCCCGCGGTGGTCGCCCTCATCGGCGCCGTCGTCGCCGCCTCGCCGGCACTGGGCACGGTGGGCCTCAAGGACGGCCTGCGAACAGTGCCCTGGCCGCTGCTCCTCTTCATGGCAGCCACCATGGCGATGGGCATCGCGCTCTCCGAATCGGGCGCGGCCGACTGGCTGGTGGGCTGGGTGCCCGGTGGCGCGTCGATGCCGCCGTGGATGTTCCTCGCCGGTGTGGTCGTGATCAGCACGGCGGCCCACCTGGCGCTCCAGTCCCGGTCCGCCCGCTCCTCCGTCCTGGTCCCGTTGGTGGTCGCGGCGGCGACGGCCGCCGGCGTCAATCCGGTCGCCGCCGCGTTCGCGTCGACCGCCGCCGCCGGTTTCTGCCACACGCTCCCCGCCTCCGCCAAGCCGGTCGCGCTCTTCGCCGACCTGCCCGGCACACCCACGTACACCCCGCGCGATCTCCTGCGGCTCTCGGCCGTGCTCGCGCCCCTCACCGCGGCCCTCGTGCTGCTCTTCGCCCTCGCCGTCTGGCCGTTGCTCGGCGTGCCCGTCCATCTGGAGACCCAGCCATGAGCTACCGCATCGTCATCGCCCCCAGCGGGTTCAAGGAGTCCCTTTCCGCGGCTCAGGTGGCCGAGTCCATCGCCGAGGGCGTCCTTCGGGTGATCCCCGACGCCGACATCGACCTGATCCCGCTGGTGGACGGGGGAGAGGGCACGGCGGAAGCGCTGGCCCTCGCGGGCGGCGGCCGGCTGGTGCCGTGCACCGCGACGGGCCCGGTCGGGCTTCCCGTGAGCACGCACTTCGCCCTGCTCGGCGAGGACGGCCCCGGTCCCCTCACCGCTGTGGTGGAGATGGCCGCGGTCGCCGGTCTCTCCCTCGTACCGGCCGACCGGCGTGATCCCGGGACCACCACCACGTACGGCGTGGGTGAGCTGATCCGGGCCGCCCTGGACCTGGGAGCGCGACGGGTGCTCGTCGGCTGCGGGGACTCCGGCACGTCGGACGGCGGCGCCGGAGCGCTCCAGGCGCTGGGCGCCCGGCTGACGGACCACCGCGGCCGCGAGCTCGCGCCGGGCGGCGCGGCGCTCATGGAACTGGACCGGGTCGACACGTCGGGACTCGACAGGCGTCTCGCGGGCACCGAACTGCTCGTGGCCTGCAACCCCTTCAACGTCCTGTGCGGTACGCACGGTGTGGCACGCGTATTCGGGCCGCAGAAGGGGGCGGGTCCGGCCGATGTGGAGGTGCTGTCGGCGGCCCTGGAGCGCTGGGCGGCGGTTCTCACCCGGGACCTGCCGCCCGCGATCGATCTGCGGACGGCCCCCGGCACCGGGGCCTCAGGCGGCCTGGGAGCCGGACTGGCCGCGCTCGGGGCGCGGCTCCTGCCCCGCTTCGAAGTCCTGCTCGACCGGCTCGACCTGGACGCCAGGCTGGCCCGTGCCGATCTGGTGATCACGGCCGAGGGGGCGCTCGACCACCAGACCGTACGCGGCAAGATCCCCGCCGAGGTGGCGGGCAGAGCCCATGCGGCCGGAGTGCCGGTGTTCGTGCTCGCGGGGACCATCGGGCCCGGCGCGCACCTGGTGCGGGCGATCGGCGTCGACGCGTACAGCGCGATCCTGCCGGCGCCGATGTCGCTGCCCGAGGCGATCGAGGGGAGCCGCGAGATTCTCGCCGATGCCACGGAACGCTCCCTGCGCATCCTGGAGTTGGGCACCCGGCTGGCGCTCCGGGCGGCGTGACGGGAGGGAGATCCACCGGGCCGTCACATTCCGTCCAGCTGATCCGTCGGTGCTGTGTATTCCGGTACCTACGGCGGAGGAGCTCATCAGGAACGCCCGTTTGAGCGTGTTCGGCAACACGGCCGGGTCCAAGGCCCTGAGCGGCTTCGTCGCGGCCGGCAAGGTGGTCTCGGGCTCGGCGTTGCCGGCCGCCGCCACGCAGATCCGCGCGAGTCGGATCAACGGCTGCGGTTTCTGCACCGACATGCACACCGAGGAGGCCACGGCGGCGTTCCGGACGAGGTCTGGGCGAACGCGGCCAAGCACTACGACGAGGACCGGCTCGCCGCCCTGGTGTCCCTGATCGCCCCAATCAACGCGTTCAACCGCGTGAACGTCATCGTCCGGCAGCCCGCCGGCGACTACAGCCCCGGCCAGTTCGCCTGAGGGCTGCCCCGTAGCCCCCGGCGGGCGCGCGACGACAGCCACGGCACCTCGCCGCGTTGTCGGATCGCCCGAATACGCCCGGTACGAGGGCGACCCTCCGCCGCGTCGAGCTGATCGAGCGTGCCGGCTCCAGGCGCCCCCGGGATGTCACCGACCCGCCGGACGCCTGCCGCGACCAGGGCTACGGCCACTGGGCCCTCGAAGTCGACGACCTGGATGCGGCGTTCGCCGGGCTCACCACGGCCGGAGCGCAAGCGGTCCGGCCGGCCGGCCGACGCCGTCCGGTCCGGCGCCCGCTTCGCCCGCGTCAAGGACCCCGAGGGCAACCTCATCGAGCTGATTCAGCCTCGGCCGCCGCCTGAATCCCGGAAGCGCGGTGGGGCTTTGTCCACGAGGGGCGAGTGGTCTGGACATCTCCGGCACATCTGGTTCCCCCACCGGATGTCCGGTGTTCACACAAAGGTGCACGCCGCTCTGCCGTGCTCATTGAGGGTCAGGTTCGTCGATGATGCGAATCGGCCAAATATCTGCCGGACGCCTGAGTGTGTCCGGGAGGGGGCTGCACCTCATGAATCACCCGCGCTTTCTGTTCGTACTCAGACCCGACGCCGATACGGCGACCCCCGGGGACAGGTCCCTTCCGGAGCGCTCCGCCGCGACCGGTGGGGCGGTGTCGCTGGTGTGGCGCCTGGTGGGGCCCAACAACCGCGGTCTCGGCCAGAGCTGGCGGAGCCATCCCGACCAGGAGACATGCCGGGCCGCCGTGCGCGGATTGCGTGAAGGAGTGACACGGGCCCGGCCGCTCATCGCCATCGCGGAGTCCTCCGGGTTGTGGACCTGGCGGCTCGATCTCGACGGTGAGCGGGTCGCCGTCTCGGTCCGGTCCTACCAGCGCCAGCGCGAGTGCCACTACAGCCTGGAGAACTTCTTCCGGTCCGTACCCCATGCGCAGATGGCGGCCGGCCTGGTCTCGACACCGGCCCGGC
>NZ_JARJHW010000236.1:0-10106 GCF_040560175.1 Streptomyces panacea | reverse complement strand
CGCCCATTTCCGCTGCCCCCGTTCGAAACCACGTCGGTCCGTCACCGTGCAGCGAATCCACTTGACCAGCACCGCGCCATCGTACGGGGCCGAACGTGGCCCAGGTCACGCTCCGGGCAGCCCGGTTCCAGCCGCGCGATGATCGACATGACAGCCCCGCACACCAACCCGCTCTTCACCCGTCTGGAGTCAGCCGAGCGCGTGCCGGCGGCGGCACGGACATCCTCATGCGCGGCGACGAGTCGGGCCTCGGGATCGACGCGTACCACGGGGTCAGCCACGGGCTCGCACTGGAGAACATCGCCGCCCTGGAACGGGACGGCGCGCATCTCAGCGGGTTCTCCGTGCCTCCTTCGACGCGGGAGGGCGCTGTTCGTGGACGCGGTGGCACGCGCAGAAGTGCACGCCGGATCCCGCACTGAGACGGCCGGGCGCGCCACGGAGCGAGCGCGGAGGGAGTTCCTCCGGCAGGGGTTCGTGGCGAGTCATGGCCAAGTCAGGTGCAACTGGCCGGTACGGGGGGTGTGTTGTCGGTCGCGCGGACTAGCCTTGTGTTCAGAGGTATTGGACGTACGGAGGGATGACCGGTGAGCAGCAGTCTCAACAGGGGCGTCGAAAAGGTTGAGGTCACCCTCAAATGGGATCCGAGCCCGCTCGGCCGGCCGCCGCACGACCTGGACATCGTGGCCGCGACATACACCTCGGACGCGCCCAGCGACCGGCCGACGTATCTGGTGCACTTCGACAGCCGCTCACCTGACGGGACGATAATCCTGGAGAGGGAGAGCCGCACGGGCCAGGGATTCGGCTCCGACGAGGTGATGACGCTGGAGCTCGACCGGCTGGGATCCGACTACGCGCGCGTGGTGGTGGGGGTCGTCATCCAGCAGCGCGAGGGCCACCGGACGTTCGCCGACATATCGGGTGCGGGCGTCCGCGTGCTCGAAGGCCTCGCCGAGCTGACGGCGAGCGACTTCACCGAGGTCTCCGGGGCGACGGCGACGACGATCGCCGAGTTCACCAGGAACGAGTCGGGTACGTGGGACTTCCGCCCGGTGCTCCGGGGCTTCGACGACACCGACCCGCAGGAGTTCACGGAGCAGATGGGCGGCGTGTGACGACGGCGGCCCACCGGATCGTCTGAACAGAGACGAAGGGGAGGGGCGCCGGCACGATGCCGACGCCCCTCCCCTCAGGCCCTATGTCTCGGAACGGGAATCACTCCCACCGAGCTCAGCTGCAGCCGCTCGTCGACCCACAGCCCTCGCAGATGTAGCAGGACCCGGCCCGCTGCATCTTCGTACCGCACGAGAAGCAGAGCGGCGCGTCGGCGCTGATGCCGAGTTGCATCTCCACAAGCTCCGCCGAGGTGTGCGCCTGCTTGGGCGCCGGTGTCTCCGCGGCGTTCGACGTCGCGACCGGACCCACCGACTTCAGCGGCTCGACCTGGCGCGGTGCGGACTGCGCCAGGCTCTCGACGTCCATTCCCTCGTCGTCCATGGACGGCTCGTACGAACCGGTCTCCAGGTGACGCTGCCGCTCGTCGGCCGAGTGGATCCCGAGAGCCGAACGCGTCTCGAACGGAAGGAAGTCGAGCGCCAGCCGCCGGAAGATGTAGTCCACGATCGACTGGGCGAGGCGCACGTCCGGGTCGTCCGTCATACCGGCCGGCTCGAAGCGCATGTTGGTGAACTTCGAGACGTACGTCTCCAGCGGGACGCCGTACTGAAGTCCCACCGACACCGCGATCGAGAAGGCGTCCATCATGCCCGCGAGGGTCGAGCCCTGCTTGGACATCTTCAGGAAGACCTCGCCGAGCCCGTCGTCCGGGTAGGAGTTCGCCGTCATGTAACCCTCGGCGCCACCCACCGTGAAGGACGTGGTGATGCCGGGACGCCCCTTGGGCAGGCGCATCCGGACCGGGCGGTACTCGACGACCTTCTCCACCGCCTGGCGGATGGTGTCCTCGGTCTTCTCCGCGACCTGCTCCTTCTTCTTCGCAGAGAGGGGCTGACCGACCTTGCAGTTGTCGCGGTAGATCGCCAGCGCCTTGACGCCGAGCTTCCACGCCTTGAAGTAGACCTCTTCGACGTCCTCGACAGTGGCCGTCTCCGGCAGGTTCACCGTCTTGGAGAGCGCGCCGGAGATCCAGGGCTGGATCGCCGCCATCATCCGGACGTGGCCCATCGCGGAGATGGAACGCTCGCCCATCGCGCAGTCGAAGACCGAGTAGTGCTCGGTCTTGAGGCCGGGCGCGTCGATCACATTGCCGTTCTCGGCGATGTGGGCGACGACCGCCTCGATCTGCTCCTCCTGGTAGCCCAGGCGGCGCAGGGCCTGCGGCACCGTGCCGTTGACGATCTGCATCGAGCCGCCGCCGACCAGCTTCTTGAACTTGACCAGCGCGAGGTCGGGTTCGAGACCGGTGGTGTCGCAGGACATCGCGAGACCGATGGTGCCGGTGGGCGCGATGACCGAGGCCTGCGCGTTGCGGAATCCGTTCTTGGCGCCGAGACGGATGACGTCCTGCCACGCCTCGGTGGCCGCCGCCCAGATCGGGCCGTCCAGGTCGTCGATGTGCACGGCCGCGCTGTTGGCGTCCGAGTGCTGCTTCATGACGCGCTGGTGCGGCTCGGCGTTGCGGGCGTAGCCGTCGTACGGACCGACGACCGCGGCCAGTTCGGCGGAGCGCTTGTACGACGTGCTGGTCATCAGCGAGGTGATGGCGCCGGCGAGCGCCCGCCCGCCGTCACTGTCGTACGCGTGGCCGGTCGCCATCAGCAGGGCGCCGAGGTTGGCGTAGCCGATGCCCAACTGACGGAAGGCGCGGGTGTTCTCGCCGATCTTCTGGGTCGGGAAGTCGGCGAAGCAGATGGAGATGTCCATCGCCGTGATGACCAGTTCGACGACCTTGGAGAAACGGTCGATCTCGAACGACTGGTTTCCCTTGGTGTCGTCCTTGAGGAACTTCATCAGGTTCAGCGAGGCCAGATTGCACGACGTGTTGTCCAGGTGCATGTACTCGCTGCACGGGTTCGAGCCGTTGATCCGGCCTGATTCCGGGCAGGTGTGCCACTGGTTGATCGTGTCGTCGTACTGAATGCCGGGATCGGCGCAGGCCCACGCCGCCTCGGCCATCTTGCGGAAGAGGGACTTGGCCTCGACCTCTTCGATGACGTCGCCGGTCATCCGGGCGCGCAGTCCGAACTTGCCGCCCTCTTCGACGGCTTTCATGAACTCGTCGTTCACACGGACCGAGTTGTTGGCGTTCTGGTACTGGACGGACGTGATGTCGTCGCCGCCCAGGTCCATGTCGAAGCCCGCGTCACGCAGGGCGCGGATCTTCTCCTCTTCCTTCACCTTGGTCTCGATGAAGTTCTCGATGTCGGGGTGGTCGACGTCGAGGATGACCATCTTGGCCGCGCGGCGGGTGGCGCCGCCGGACTTGATCGTCCCCGCGGAGGCGTCGGCACCGCGCATGAAGGAGACGGGACCCGAGGCGTTGCCGCCGGAGGAGAGAAGCTCCTTGGAAGAACGGATCCGCGAGAGGTTCAGGCCGGCGCCGGAGCCGCCCTTGAAGATCATGCCCTCTTCCTTGTACCAGTCGAGGATCGACTCCATGGAGTCGTCGACGGCCAGGATGAAGCAGGCCGAGACCTGCTGGGGCTGAGGGGTGCCCACGTTGAACCACACCGGCGAGTTGAAGCTGAAGACCTGGTGCAGGAGGGCGTACGCCAGCTCGTGCTCGAAGATCTCCCCGTCCTCCGGCGAGGCGAAGTACGCGTTGTCCTCGCCCGCCTTGCGGTACGTCTTCACGATGCGGTCGATGAGCTGCTTGAGGCTCGTCTCGCGCTGCGGCGTGCCGACAGCCCCGCGGAAGTACTTGCTGGTGACGATGTTGACCGCGTTCACCGACCAGAAGCCGGGGAACTCGACGCCACGCTGCTCGAAGTTGACCGAGCCGTCGCGCCAATTGGTCATGACGACGTCCCGGCGCTCCCAGACCACCTCGTCGTACGGATGCACGCCGGGGGTCGTGTGGATTCGCTCGATACGCAGGCCCTTGCCGCCCTTGGCTCCCTTGCTCCGGGAACCTCGTGCTGTCGGACCGCTCGCCGTCTCTGTCATGCCGCCTCCCATATACAGGCGCAAACGCCCTGAAGTGCCATGTTCTTCCCATGGCACAGTGATGTGTCCATTGCCACGGACGCCGCGTGGGGCGCTCGTGGCAGGTCTCATCGCCGCTGGGGCGCCCGATCGACAATGATCGGTCGCTGAGCTGTCGCGATAGGTCGGTAACCGATCGATGATCCATCGATGACCGATCGGTCGTCACCGCTCGATACGTCGGTGACAGTGAGCCGGTGCCGTTACCGGGGTCCGGTCAGTCGGCAGCGGTGACGGACTCGGGGACCTCGGGGGTCGCGCCGAGCGCGCCTTCGTCAGTGGGAGGCCGCGTACGGAGCTCCGCCACGGCGGCCTCGAAGTCTTCGGGCGAGTCGAACGCCCTGTATACGGATGCGAAGCGCAGGTACGCGACGAGGTCGAGCTCCTGCAAGGGGCCGAGTATGGCCAGCCCGACATCGTGGGTGGTCAGTTCGGCGCTGCCGGTGGCGCGCAGCGCCTCCTCGACCCGCTGGCCGAGTTGGGCGAGGGCGTCCTCGGTGACCGGTCGTCCCTGACATGCCTTGCGCACACCGGAGATGACTTTGGTGCGGCTGAAGGGTTCCGTGACTCCGCTGCGCTTGATCACCATCAGCGAGGCGGTCTCCACCGTCGTGAAACGGCGGGAGCAGTCGGGGCACTGACGGCGGCGTCGGATGGACGTCCCGTCGTCGGTGGTGCGACTGTCGACGACACGGCTGTCGGGGTGCCTGCAGAAGGGGCAGTGCATGGCTTCCGACCCTCCTTCACAGCACGACTGAGAAGCCTCGACGGGCCCTGGAGGGGCCGTACGAAGCAGACTCCAGCATAGGCGATGGCCTCCGTCGGGAAAGACCCGGGACCACTACTTCTGGGCGACTGCGCCAATCCAACCACTACATGTAGGGCTGGCGCACGCTTCCGAGCGGTCGCGCGTGTCGCAACGGGCGGCAGGCCGACGGCCGTACGGCGCCGGGCACGAGGCCACCCGCTCCGCCGCCGGAGGCGGCCCGGCACGAGAGTACGGGAGCCCCGAACGTACCGCGATTCCGGGCCACCCGATGAGAGACTGGGCGCCGTCGGCCCGGCCGGGACGGCGGTGAGGGTTACCGCAATGAGCCGTGGACGGCCGGTAGATGAGCGATGGACAACCCGTGCGGACGGTCCTGAATACGCGCGCCACATACACCGCTGATATTGCCCCGTCAGCACTTCCGGGGATTTTCACTCGAACGTGTGTTTGGCGCAACCTTTCGAAAGCAACTACCGTTGTCCAGCTAGGGAGAACATTTCGAGAGGGGCCGACGTGACCACTACCGCAGACAACGCCACCATTACCGCCCAGGACCGCTCCCAGAGCCGACTCGAGCCGGTGCATCCCATGAATGACGCAGCCACGAATCCGGAGGGCGTAAAGCCCACTCGCTCGCTGCCCGGCCGACCTCCTGGAATCCGGGCGGACAGCTCCGGTCTCACGGACCGGCAGCGACGGGTCATCGAAGTCATCCGCGACTCCGTGCAGCGGCGGGGATATCCGCCGTCGATGCGCGAGATCGGCCAGGCCGTCGGCCTGTCCAGCACGTCCTCCGTCGCCCATCAGTTGATGGCTCTGGAGCGCAAGGGTTTCCTTCGCAGGGATCCGCACCGGCCGAGGGCCTACGAGGTCCGGGGCTCCGACCAGCCGAGCACCCAGCAGACGGACACGACCGGCAAACCGGCCGCGTCGTACGTGCCGTTGGTCGGCCGGATCGCGGCGGGCGGGCCGATCCTCGCCGAGGAGTCCGTCGAGGACGTGTTTCCGCTCCCCCGCCAACTGGTTGGTGACGGCGAGCTGTTCGTCCTCAAGGTCGTCGGTGACTCGATGATCGAGGCGGCGATCTGCGACGGCGACTGGGTGACGGTCCGCCGCCAGCCCGTGGCCGAGAACGGCGACATCGTGGCCGCGATGCTGGACGGCGAAGCCACCGTCAAGCGCTTCAGGCGCGAGGACGGCCATGTGTGGCTGCTCCCGCACAACGCGGCGTACCAGCCGATCCCCGGCGACGACGCGACGATCCTCGGCAAGGTTGTGGCGGTCCTGCGGCGGGTCTGAGGGCTCGCCGGCATCAGGCCGGCCCCGGGACCCACTGCGCCGGTCCCGGGGCCTCGCTGTGCCCGCCGCGGGCCCACCGTGGGGCGGGTCCGCACCGCGCCTGCGGCTACCGGCCGTCCGACTTGGCCCGTGCGTCGATCGCGGCCAGGGAGCGACGGGCCTGGTTGCGGTCCGTCGTGTACCAGAAATCGGGCATCGAGGCCCGGAGATAGCTGCCGTACCGCGCGTTCGCCAGCCGGGGGTCCAGGACGGCCACCACACCACGGTCGCCCGAGGCCCGCACCAGCCGGCCGGCGCCCTGAGCCATCAGCAGGGCGGCGTGCGTGGCCGCCACGGCCATGAAGCCGTTGCCACCGGACTGCTCCACCGCCTTCTGGCGCGCGCTCATCAGTGGGTCGTCGGGACGCGGGAAGGGAATCCGGTCCATCACCACCAGCTGTGAACTCGGTCCGGGGACGTCCACGCCCTGCCAGAGCGAGAGTGTGCCGAACAGACACGTCGCGGGGTCTGCCGCGAAAGCCTTGATCAACTCGCCGAGGGTCTCCTCCCCTTGAAGCAGGATCGGCGTGTCGAGTCTGCCGCGCAGCTCCTCGGCTGCCGCCTGGGCGGCCCGCATGGAGGAGAACAGTCCGAGCGTACGGCCGCCCGCCGCCTCGACCAGCTCCGCGAGCTCGTCCATCATGTCGCCGCGTGAACCCTCCCTGCCGGGAGGGGAGAGATGCCGCGCGACATAGAGAATGCCCTGCTTGGGATAGTCGAAGGGCGAACCGACGTCGATGCCCTTCCACTGCGGGACGTCCTCCCCCTCCGTCCCCTCCGGGGACAGCCCCAACGACGCCCCGACACCGTTGAAGTCGCCGCCGAGCTTGAGCGTGGCCGAGGTCAGGACCACCGAGCGCTCGCTGAAGAGCTTCTCCCTCAGCAGGCCCGACACCGAGAGCGGAGCGACTCGCAGAGACGCGCCGAACCGGTCGTGGCGCTCGTACCAGACCACGTCCCACTCGCTGCCGTTGGCGATCCGCTCGGCGACGCTGTGGATGGATTCCACGGACGCGAGGGCCTGCTTGCGTACGGCGTCCTCGTCCTGCACGGACTTGTCGCGAGTGGCGCCCATCGCCGAGATGACCGTGCGCGCGGCGTCACGCAGCGACATCAGCGCGTAGCCGAGGTCTTCGGGGACCTCTTCGAGCCGGCCGGGGACGACCAGCTCCATCAGCCGTTCGAAGGTCTCGGCGGCCGTCTGGAGCGAGTCGGCCGCCTTCTCGTTGACCAGCTTGGCCGCGCGGCGCACCGCGCGGTTGACCTGGCCGGGCGTGAGCTCGCCGGTGGCGACCCCGGTGACCCGCGACACCAGCTCGTGGGCCTCGTCGACGATCAGCACCTCGTGCTGCGGGACGACAGGGGCACCCTCGATGGCGTCGATGGCCAGGAGGGCGTGGTTGGTGATCACGACGTCGGCGAGCTTGGCCCGCTCGCGTGCCATCTCGGCGAAGCACTCCGCGCCGTAGGCGCACTTCGTCGCACCCAGGCACTCACGGGACGACACGGAGATCTGCGCCCACGCCCGGTCGGAGACACCCGGCGTGAGATTGTCCCGGTCGCCGGTCTCCGTCTCGTCCGCCCAGTCCCGCATCCTCAGGAGGTCCTGGCCGAGCTTGCTCGTGGGCGCCGCCGCCTCGAACTGGTCGAACAGCCCGTCCTCCTCTTCCTGCGGCACGCCCTCGTTGAGGCGGTGCAGACAGAGATAGTTGGAGCGGCCCTTGAGCATGGCGTACTCGGGCCGCCGCCCCAGCAGGGGGCTCAGCGCGTCGACCGTACGGGGCAGGTCACGCTCCACGAGCTGCCGCTGCAGGGCCAGGGTCGCGGTGGCCACCACGACACGCTCGCCGTGCGCCAGCGCGGGTACCAGATAGCCGAGTGACTTTCCGGTGCCGGTGCCAGCCTGCACGAGCAGATGGGAATTGTCGTCGATGACCTCCGCGACGGCCTCGGCCATGGTGACCTGGCCTTGGCGTTCCACACCGCCGACAGCGGTGACGGCGGCATGGAGGAGCTCGGAAAGAGATGGCTTCGTCATAGCCCGACCACCCTACGGCTCACCACTGACAACGGCGATCACGTCCCGTTCGTACCGCCCGCCGGGAGGGCGAGCGGATTGGGCACCGTCCCGTGTACGGCGGCGTGCGGGCGGTCGGCCCGATCGCGGTATCCGTCGAGATGCAGCCGGTTGCGGTTGAGACAGAGCCGCGCGATTCGGGGCGTGAGCAGGTCGAATGTCTCGAAGCGGTGACCGAGTTCGGGGAACCGGGCCTGGTGGCGCAGGATTTCGGCCCGTACGAGTGACCAGAACGTCCGCTCCGGGATGTCCAGTTGCTCCTCGCACAGCGGTGCGAGGAAGCGGAAGACACCGACGAAGAGGCCCGAGTGGATGAACTGGGTGAGGAAGGACGGATCTTCGGTAAGGAGGGTGTCCCTGACCTCCTGCGGCATCCCCTCGTGCTCCGGAAGCGGCTGGGCGCTGATGTTCACGTCGTCCACGAAGTCCTTGATCGCGAGGCGCACGGGGACGTCCCTCTCGTCGAAGACGACGACGGCGTTCTCCCCGTGCGGCGAGAAGACGGTGCCGTAGCGGTAGAGGAAGCGCAGCAGAGGCGGCAGCAGCGCGGCGAAGAGCTTGCGGAGCCAGACCTCGGCGGGGAGGCCGGACCGTTCGACGAGCTCGGCGGTGAAGGCGCGGCCCTGTGGATCGGTGTGCAGGAGGGAGGCGAGGGTCCGCGCGCGTTCGCCGGGGGCGAGCCGGGCGGGGAGGGGTTCACGCCAGATCGCGCCGAGGAGTTCCTTGTACTGGTAAGGGACCTCTGGAACGTGGTCGTACAGCGGGTGGGTCACCGTCACCGAAGCCACTTCCCCGAGCAGGATCACTCCGCATTCGTCGCGGAGGAAGGGGTCCGACTCGTAGAGCCCCCGCATCCAGGCGGTGACGGCCGGAGCGGCGAGCGTCCGTGCGGTGGGCAGACCGCGCCAGACAAGGGTGTTGAGGATGGACAGCGGCAGTTTCACCGTGTGCCGGTCCGGCCGGGTGGTGTTGAGGAACGTACGGATCGACTGCTGCGGCAGTCTGATGTCGCCGTCGGTGGGGAGCGGGACGATCGTGCCGCCTGCGATCTCGGCGGCGTAGAGGGGGAGCAGTACTTCGTCCCACTGCCAGGGGTGTACGGGGAGATAGAGGTACGCGTCCGGGTCGAGGCCGCGAGAGCGGAGCACGGAGGCGAAGCCTTCGCGGGTCGCGGGGTCGAGTTCAAAGCCGTAGAGCCGGCCGGGAGAGGCGAGGGAGGGAACGCCCCGGTAGCTGGCGATGGTGGTGCTGACCGCTATCCAGGGGAGCCGGGAGGGCGTGCGGGACTCGGGTGCCCAGCGGGTGGAGTCGGTGGCGGAGAAACCTATGCGGCCCTTGTTGAGTATGAGCCAGGGGTGGCCGGTCTGGTGGCCTTCGAGGTCGGCGTAGTCGAGGTCGGCGAGTTGGGCCGCGGTGAGCGCGGTGCCGGCGATTCTGGCGTCGGCGACGAGGGTGGCGTTCAGTTCGCGGACGAGGTGGCCGAGGGTGGCGCCGTCGATCGCGAGGAGGCGGCGGGCGAGCACGAGGAAGCGGAGCGGGTCCCGGAAGGGCTGCCCCGCGTGTTCGACGGAGTGGGGGTCGACGCGCCAGGCGCCGTACGCGCCGCGTCGGGCGGTGAAGGTGAGGGGGGTGCCGTCGTCGAGCGCGAGCGTGTAGCGGTCGGGCGCCTCGCCGTTGGCGCCGGCCCGTGCGACGGGCTCGATGATCTCCTCGTACGCGAATTCGCCGAGGAGTTTCGCGAGGAGGCGGGCGGTG
>NZ_JARJHW010000235.1:0-10180 GCF_040560175.1 Streptomyces panacea | reverse complement strand
GACGGCGTCCCGACCGATGATTGTCTCTTCGATCCGTCCGGGGAGGGGATCGTACTACTCGAATACCTCGCCTGGAGTGTGACAGCCGCAGCTGTGGCAGGCGTGATCGTCATCGGCATCCAAATGGCCTTGCAGTTGCGCCGCGGCGAGATGGGTGAGGGAGCCACTCACTTCCGAGGGCTCGCCATCATTCTGGGTTGCTGCATTCTCGCCGTCACCGCGGGGCCGCTCGTCGACTTCGTGATCGAGCCCTACCTCCTGCCTTAGTGGCACTTGAACATTTGACTGTTATGACACTGGAGACCCCCATGAAAGACACTCTGCTTGCCCTCTCCGCCAAGGGCTGGGACTACCTGGCCACCAGCGAAGTCCCCCAGCCGGAGCCGAAGGCCCCCGGAGAGCTGGCCGACGCGGTCAACACCGTGCTGGGAATAGCGAGTTGGGCCGGCACGGCAGCTGGTGTGGCGGGTGTCCTGATCACCGGAGTCATGATGGCTGTGTCCGTCAAACGCGGAGAGGGCTCTGAGCATATGAGCCGCTTGGGCATGGTATTGGGAGGCTGTATCCTCATCGCCGCCGCCGGCCCCGTCGTCACATTCTTCTTCCAGGAGAACTGACCGACGGTAAGAGAGAGCACCGGCATGTTCCGCTCGATACGGAAACGGAAGCCCGTCGAGGGGCCCTTCTACAAGCAGCGCGGATGGATTCACTCGGCCGGCTTTCTCGGCTTTTTCGTGGTCATGTCGTTGGTGGCCCTGTCGACCGGCGCCACCATCGACAGTTCATCCAGCGAAACGGCAACCGCGGCCGAGAGCCGGGAAACGCTGTCCGGGCTGAGCGGGCCGCTGTCCCCCGGCGATCCGCAAAAAGCCAGGGGCGGCCCGGAAGGCCGGCCGGCGAACTGCCGCACCGACGACCGGAACACGTCGCGACCGACCACCACACCGGCGGATCTGCGGTGGCGAAAGCTCACCACCGTCATGGTCCCCACCTCGCTGTCGGCCGGACCGCTGCACACAGACAGCTCTGTCTGGTGGTGCTTCGCGCACACGCCCACGGGCGCGGTACTGGCGGCGCACGTCATACCCCTCCAGTTGAGCGGCAGCGCGTGGCGCGCCGTCGCGGAGCAGCAACTCGTGCCCGGAGAGGCGCGCGACAGGTTCGTCATCGGGAAGGTCGAGGCCGGTGAGACGGATCCCGCGGAAAACACCTTCGGGCGATTCGCGGGCTTTTCCCTGACGTCCTACACGGCCGACTCGGCGACCGTGCGCCTGCTTCTCGTCAACCCCGTGGGTGGCTACCTGTCGACGTCGGTGTCCGTGCGTTGGCGGGACGGCGACTGGAAGGTGGCTCCTCAGAACGAAGGGTCGCCCTACTCATCAACAACACGGCAGGCGAGGCCTGACGGCTTCGCCGCGTGGGGAGTGTGACATGGAGACCACGGACTGCGGCGGCGGCATCGACTTCCTGGAGCTTCTGTTCGGCGACACCGTCGGCGAGATCCTCAGGATGTTCGCCCAGATCGCGATGGAAGGCGCGTTCGCGATCTTCCAAGCCGTCGGCGACATCGGTTCTCACGAAAAGGGTACGTCGGATGTGATCAACCGGCAGACGCAGTGGATCGTCGTGTATCTGGCGGTTGGTTCGATCCTCTTCGCCGCGGTCAAGATGGCCCTGGACAGACGCGGTGAGGCGGGCCAGACAGCACTGAAGGGCGTCCTGCGGATCACCTTGGTCAACACGGCCGCGACCTCCGTGATCATCACGTTCGCCACCCTCATGGACAGGTACTCCAGTTACCTGTTCACGGGCGCCCTCGAAAACCTGATGAACGGCATCGAATGCGGTGGAGACATCTCGGCGATGCTGTTGCTGATCATCGCCTGCCTCCTCATCATCTCCGGTGTCATCCACGCGCTCCTGATGTGGATCCGGCTCGGGGTGATGATCATTCTGATGGGCACGCTCCCCGTGGCCGCCGCCGCCTCGATGACGGACTGGGGCGCCACCTGGTGGCGCAAGCACATCGGGTGGCTGGTCGCCTGGCTGCTGTACAAGCCCACGGTCAGTCTCGTGCTCTATTCGGGGTCCGTGATGGTCAACGCGAAAGGCGTCTCGCAGGTCAATACACAGATCGCGGGAATGGGAGTGCTTCTCCTCTCGGCCATCTCTCTGCCGGCACTGATGCGAGTGATCGTTCCGGCGACGGAGGCCCTCGGCGGCGACTCGGCCGGGCAAGCCACCATGGGCGTCGCCGGCGGCATCGCCTCCGGAGCGAAGTCGCTCGGCGGAGGGGCCATCAATCTCGCGGCCGCTGCTCTGTCCGGATCGCAGTCGCCGTCGGGTGCGAGCAGTAACAGCGCCTCGGGAGCGGCGAGTCAGGGCGGTGGCGGCTCCTCTACAGGCGGCGGTTCCTCGTCAGGCGGCGGCAGTTCCCCGTCGGGCGGAGGCGGCTCCTCGTCGGGCATCGGGGCTGCCGCCGCGAAGGCAGCCCCGATCGCCGGGGCTGCGGCGTCCACGGCGTCCAAGGTCGCCAAGGGAATGGCGAATGTCATCGCCAGCGGAGTGGAGGGCGCCAACAGGAACCCGGACCGCTGACCTGAGCCGGCCGGCGTTCAGCGGCGTTCCTCCCTCCCACCCTCCGGCCGCGCTCCAATCGGGCCCGGACCATGAATCACCCCTCGTCGGCCCCCGATCAACTCAACGAAAGCGAAGCAGGTACCCCCATGTCCACCGAAGCTGGCGTCGTCCATCCCACGTACGGGAACTGGCGCAGGCCCAGACGGCCCGGGCTGGGGCCGCTCGGCCTCATCGGCACCATCGGGGTGTTCGGCGGGATCGTCGTCGACCTCTTCCTGTCGCTGATCTCGCTACAGGCCACCCTGGTCGCCCTCGTCATGCAGGTTTTGTTTCTCCTGCCGCTGGCCGCCCGCACGCAGGACGGGCGCAACGTCTATCAGCTCACCGCCCTGCGCCTCAGCTGGTTCCAGCGCAAGGCCAAGGGATCTGCCACCTACGTGTCGGGGCCGCTGTCCTCGCGGCCGGGAGGCCGGTTCCGTCCGCCGGGACTGCTGAGCCGGGTCAAGGTCGAGGAAGGCAGGGACGCCTACGACCAGCCGTTCGGCGTGCTGCACCACAGCAGCCGGAACCTCTACACCATCGTGCTCGGCTGCGAGCCCGACGGCGGTTCCCTGGTCGACCCCGACCAGGTGGACACCTGGGTGGCGTCCTGGGGCCACTGGCTGGCCCGGCTGTCCGCCGAACCAGGCCTGCGCGGCGCCTCGGTGGTGGTCGAGACCGCCCCGGACACGGGCAACAGGCTGGCCAACGAGCTGCTGCCCCGTATCCACCCGGACGCCCCGCCGGCGGCGCGGGCGGTCATGGAGGAAGTGGTACAGCGATACCCGATGGCGTCCTCGGAGATGCACACCTACATCGCGCTGACCTACGGGTCACCCAACGGTCAGAAGCGCAAGAGCGAAGACATCATCACGGAGCTCGCCATCCGCATTCCCGGCCTGTTGTCCGGACTGGTGGGTGCCGGGGCCGGACCCGCTGCCCCGCTGTCGGCGGAGCGCATCGCCGAAGTCGTGCGGGTGGCCTACGACCCGGCCGTCGCGGGAGACGTCATGGACGCCCGCGCACAGTACGGCGGCACCGGTCTGGACTGGGACGACGCCGGTCCCGCGGCGACTGTGGAGAAGGCCGGCTCCTACCACCACGACTCCGGGGTGTCCCGGACCTGGATGCTCACCCTGGCCCCACGGGGCACGGTCCGTGCCAACGTGCTGCGCGGCCTGTTGGAGGCCGCTCCGGGGACCCGCCGCAAGCGCGTCGCGCTGCTGTACCGCCCCATCGATCCTGCGACCTCGGCGCGCATCGTCGAGGCCGACAGGCGGGCGGCACAGTTCATGGCCACCTCGAAGCGCGGCATGGTGCAGGCGCGTGCCGCCAACGAGGTGCACGCCGCCGAGCAGACGGCCGTGGAGGAGGCGACCGGCGCCGGCCTGGTGGAGTTCTCACTGATGGTCACGGTCACGGTCGACACCGACGCCGAACTGGACGACGCGAACACCTCGGTACGCAACCAACTGGCCGGAGCCCGGCTGTTGATGCGTCCGGCCGACCGTATGCAGGCTGCGGCGTTCAGCTGCACGCTGCCGGCCGGGATCCTGCCGTGGGAGTACACGCTGGTGCCGCGCGAGCTGAAGGAAGCACTGTGACGACAAGAAGAACGACCGGGAGCGGCACCAAGAAGCGACCCGCCAGGCCGCCCCGGGAACCGTTGGTGCCTCCGCGCGGCTGGCCCGGCCCCGGCGGCGGCCAGGTGGCCAACATGGATCCGCCGACGATGTGGCGGGCCACGACCGTACAGGCGTGCGGCCTGTGGCCGTTCGCGGCGGGCTCGGGCGCGCCGATGAGCGGTGTCCCCCTGGGCCAGCACCTGTTCACCGGAGCCACCGTCTGCGGCGACCCGCTGTCGTGGTTCACCCGCGCCCACTACATCTCCAACCCCTCGCTGTTCATGCTCGGCATGCCGGGCCTGGGCAAGTCCACCCTGATCAACCGCATGCTCATCGGACTGGCCGCCACGGGTGTGGTGCCGCTGGTGCTGGGCGACCTCAAGCCCGACTACGCCGACACCGTGCGCGCGCTGGGCGGGCAGGTCCTGCCCATCGGGCGCGGGGTGGGCGGCATCAACGTCTTGGACCCCGGGGCCATGGGCGCCGCCGCCCGGCGCATCGGCGGCGAGGCCGGCCGGGTGCTGATCGCCGAGACCCACGGCCGTGTCCTCAACATGGTCGCCGCACTCGTCACCATCGTGCGCGACCGTCCCGTGGACGACCACGAACAGTCGGTGCTCTCCGCAGCACTGCACCATCTGCGCGAGCGCACCCAGACCGGCCGCCAGCCGCTGCTGCCCGACCTGCTGCGGGTCATCACCGAAGGCCCGGACCGGGTAAGGGCGGTGACCCTGGACCGCGGGGACGATTCCCGCTACCGCGCCGCAGTGGACCCGCTGCACCGCTCACTGCTGGGCATCCTGGACGGGCCACTCGGCGACACGTTCGCCTCCGAGACATCCACCCGCATCGACCTGGACGCCCCGGCGGTATGCGTGGACATCTCCCGGATCGGTGAGGCGGACACCCAGCTCACCGCGGCGGCCATGCTGGCCACCTGGTCCGACGGCCTGGGCACCGTGGCCGCCTCGCACGCCCTGGCGGACGCGGGCCTGCGGCCCCGGCGCTGGTTCTTCACCGTGCTCGACGAGCTGTGGCGCCCGCTGCGCGCGGCCTCGGGCATCGTGGACCGCATCGACGCCCTGACCCGGCTCAACCGCAGCCTCGGCCTGGGCGACGCCAAGATCACACACACGCTCAAGGACGCCGAGTCGCTGGGTTCCGAAACCGACCGGGTCAAGGCACGCGGTTTTGTCGAACGTGCCGGCATGGTGGTGTGCGCGGGGCTGCCGCGCCAGGAGATGGAGGAACTGGGCCAGATCGTGGGTCTTTCCCGCCGGGAGATCGAACTGGTCTCCTCCTGGTCCTCGCCCCCGGGCTGGGCCGGCGGCGGCACCCGCGAGGAACCGCCCGGTCGTGGCCGTTTCCTGATCAAGGTAGGCGGCCGGCCCGGCATCCCGATCCAGGTCGCCATCACCGACACCGAACGGCGACTGCACGACACCAACAAACGCTGGGCGCAGAACGAGCCCGTCATCGAGCAGGCGTCCGCGCACGACCTCTCCAAGCCGTCGGACGCGGGAAGGACGTGGCCCGCGTGAACGCGAACGCGTCCAAGGGAAAGAATTACGGCAGCGAGCTGGCGCCCTGGGCCATCGTCCTGGTGGCGTCCGCGTGCCTGGTGCTTTTCGGGGGCGTGTGGCTCGGCGGCACGCTGGGCGCCGCGCTGACCGGTGCGGGCCGGCAGTTTCCGCCGTTCTCCCTGGCCACGTTCGCCACCCTGGTCACCGACGGCCCGTCGGAACTCTGGCCGGGCGCCTCACCGGCCGCAGTGGTCACCGGTATCGCCCTGGTCTTCGGCTCGGCCGTCGCCGCCGGTGTGCTGGTCGTAAGACGGGTGATGCGGTACGTCTCCCGGCCCAAGGGACTGGCCGGAAACCGTGAGCTGGCCGCCATGTCCCCGGACGGTATCGCGGAGCGCGCCCGCGAACTGCGCCCCTCGCTCAAGGGCCGGCAGCATCTGCACCCCGACGAGACGGGCAACCTGCTCGGTGATCTCGATCCCAACGGCCCCGAACTGCGCTCCTCCTACGAGGACGTGGAACTGGACCTGATGGCCCCGCGTGCCGGCAAGTCCACCGGCATCGCCGTCCCGCGGGTGCTGCGCGCCCAGGGCGCGGTGCTGCTGACGTCCAACAAGTCCGACGTTTACTCCGTCACCCGTGCCGAACGCGAGAAGGCCGGTCGGGTGTGGACGTTCGACCCGCAGGGCATCGCCCACACCCCGCGCGAGATGTGGTGGGACATTCTCTCCGACTGCCACACCATCGAGGGCGCGCGCCGTCTGGCCGGACACTTCGTCGCCTCCGTCAACGACGACCAGTCGAAGAAAGACTTCTGGATATCCGCCGCTCAGAACACTCTCACCTCCCTGTTCCTGGCCGCCGCACGTGGCCGGGCCTCCGTGCTCGACCTGCTGGCCTGGCTCGCCGACCCCGCCGACCGCACGCCGATCGACCTGCTGCGGGATGTCGACATGATCGCCATGGCCGAGCAGTTGCAGGGCACGGTCAGAGGCGCGGTGGAAACGCGCGACGGTATCTACGAGACCGCCCGCCAGTGCGTGGCCTGCCTGCTCGACCCGGAGATCGTGGCCTGGGTCACGCCCGATCCCGCGCTTCCGCAGTTCAAGCCGCACGAGCACGTACTGGCCCGGGACACTCTTTATCTGCTGTCGAAGGACGGCGGCGGCTCGGCCGCGGGCGTGATCGCGGGACTCGCCGATGCGACGATGCGCGCGGGCGTGGTCGCCGCCGAGCGCATGGGCGGGCGCCTCGACCCTCCGATGACCGCTGTCCTGGACGAGGCGGCCAACGTCTGCCGCATCTCCGACCTGCCCGACCTGTACAGCCACTTCGGCTCGCGCGGCATCAACGTCGTGACCCTGCTGCAGAGTTACCGCCAGGGCAGCCGCGTATGGGGCGAGGCGGGCATGGACGCCCTGTGGAGCGCGGCCACGATCAAGCTGCTCGGCGCCGGCCTCGACGACGCCGACTTCGTGGAGAAGGTCTCCAAGCTCGTCGGCAACCAGGACGTACGCACAGCCTCCTGGTCCAAGAGCAAGGACGGCACCTCCCGCTCGTACTCCTACCGGCTGGACCCGGTCCTGCCCGCTGACCGCATACGCGCTCTGCCCAAGGGCACCGCCCTGTTGCTGGCCACCGGTGTGCGGCCCGCGCTGATCCGTCTGCGCCCCTGGTACAAGGAGCCCAACGCGGGCGCCATCTCGGCGGCGGCCAAAGCCGAGACGGCCGCCATCACCGAGCGGGCCGCCCGCTCCTGGGCCGGCGCCTCCGCCCCCGCTGTAGAAGACGACGCGAGCAGGTGGGAAAGAGGCGCGGTGCCCCTGCGCAAGCCATGACCGGGCAAGGTCTCAGGGCCTGCGCGCCAGCGTCATCGCGCGCAGCATCCACTCGACCGGCCCGTACCGGACGTGCCGGGACAGCCAGCCTCCGAGAGCCAGTTGCGCCGCGTACAGGGCGAGGCAGCCGGCCAGCAACACGGCGGTGCCGAAGCGGCCGTACCAGGCCAGTCCGTAACCGGTGAAGAGCAGCGCCATCACCAGGGACTGCGTGAGGTAGTGGGTCACGGCCAGGCGGCCGGCCCCGGCCAGGACGCCGGCGATCCGGTCACCGGGCCGTGTGCGCAGCAGGAGCAGCAGCCCGCACACGTACGCGGCCGTCAGTGCGGGGGCGGTCAGCACACCGACAGCGGAGCCGACGTGGTACCAGCGCTCGTCCAGCGGCCAGTTGCGGCACAGCGCCATGAAGACACTCCCGGCCAGTCCGACGGGCAGAGCGCAAACGACGATCTGCCCCATCCACGAGCGCCACCGGGTGGTGTCGGCGAGGAGCCCGCGCCGGCCTGCGGCCAGTCCGACCAGGAAGGCCGCCAGCATGTCGGCGCTGTAGAGGATGTTCCAACCGAGCCCGTCGCGCAGCCGGCGCAGGTTGGCCTGGACAACGGAGACGGCGTCGCCCCGGTAGGCCGTCGCCGTCTCGTGCAGCGCCGCCGTACCGTCCTGCGGTCGCATCGGCTCCGACAGGGCGACCGTGAGCAGCCCCCAGGTCAGCAGGCACGCCGCGGTGCCGATGATGAGCCAGGACGCAACTCGTACGGCGGTGCGCGGCGTCATGTTCCTGGCCGCGAACAGGACGAGGCTCAGCACCGCGTAAATCATCAGGACATCGCCGGGGAAGAGAAGGACGCCGTGCGCGAGTCCCAGGAGGAACAGGCCGGTCAGTCGGCGCAGATGCCGGGGAGCGAAGGGTGCTCCCGCACGCTCGGCGGCAGCTCTCTGGAGCGTGAAGCTGTATCCGAACAGGAAGGAGAAGAGCAGGTAGAACTTGGCGCTGACCAGGGCCGTGACCAGCCAGCCGGCCACCTCGTCCACCCACTCCACGGACAGCTCACCACCCGGACCCATGTGGGGTCCGGCCATGGCCTGGACATTGACCAGGAGAATGCCCAGCAGGGCGAATCCGCGCAGAGCGTCGATGTCTCGTACACGGTCGTGTTTCGGAAGAGTCTCGGTGCCACGGAAAGTCTGGGTACGGCGTGGGGAACGCACAACGGGCCTCCGGGACCGACGCGGGGCGGGGCGAACAGTGATTCCGCACCCGATCATCGATCGCTGGTTCTTTCACCACGGGAGCCCAACACGAGAAAAGGAAACCCTCGACCAGCGCGATCGGCTCGCTGAGCGGGGGTGACCACTCACGCCGGCGTACGGCGCGAGTACGGCGCCTTGCCGTGTCGGTCCCACTCAGCCCGCGCGTCGCCTCGACTCCGGCTCGGGGGCTGCCAGGGGTGCGGCGGCCTCCGGCGAGAGGTCGAACCCCTCGGGCAGGGGAAGCAGAGCGGCGGGCAGGGGCGAAACGGGGAGTCGCAGTGCACGGCTGACTGTCGACGGGGCCTCCTGCGGCGAATCCTCCGCCGTGCCCGTCCCGGGACGCCGCCGCTTCAGCAGACCGTGCGGAGCTATACGACGAGCCGGATTCCGTTCAGGCATGTGCGCTCTCTCCCTGGACTTGTCAGATGCAAGGAACCGGCCGGACGCCGGATCTGGTTCGAGGAGCACAACGGCCTTCACACCCAAACGGTTCAGAAAGCCGGCCATCCGCTCCTCCACCATGTGAGGACGTCCGTGCCCTGAAGTGCGGCGACGTGTAGCGCGGTCGGTGGTCCTCGGGCACCACGTGGCAGAACAGTCCCGAGAAGATCGTGCGCCGCATCGCCGTCAGACATCGACCGTCCGTCCCCGGCCGGGTGGGGAGGGCGGCGCTGCGGCCGGATCCCGGGTCACGACGCCTGCGGGCATCTGTTGAACCAGCCGGTTAGGGTGCCCGCGCAGGAGTAGGTCCAACTCGCCGACCAGTGGCGGAGGCGGTGGCGGTGGCGGTGGCGGCCCATGCCGCAAGGACCGGTTGGAGCCGCCGGCCTCAGGGCAGATCGCAAGGCGGTCAACTCCTTCCAGGAGCGGTTCCGCGGAGCCACCGTGGGCCGGCTCGGCGGCACCCCGGTCCCGGCGCTGGATGACCTCATCGCCGACGACGCCGGTACGGACGCGGAGAGCGCGGGCGGCTAAGGAGCATCCCTCGGGCCTGTGGGCGGCGGCACGCTTGCGGCTGGAGGCGGCGGACGAGCGCGGCACGGGTCGAGCTCATTCCGTACGAGCTGCAGGTGCCCGTCTCGCTGCGGGACGCGTGCGGGGCCGGGGAATCTGGACGCCGAGTGCGAAACGGTGGCAGCCGGAGAGTGATCTGCCACCGCACTTCGAGGACAACCGCGACGGGCTCCAGCTGAGCGCCCGCTTCCCCTCACCCGCCACCGGTGGTCGTACGAACACTGACGATCACCCGCGCGAACTCCGCGACCACCGGCTGGACTCTGCTCCCGTTGCGCTGCCGACCGCCAGACATCTTCGCCCATCACCC
>NZ_JARJHW010000234.1:0-10198 GCF_040560175.1 Streptomyces panacea | reverse complement strand
GTACTCGGGCAAGGCCGTCCATCGACCCGTTGACCGCACTATCGGCGTGTCTTGCGAGTTGGCGTGGTGAGGGCGAGGAGTCTCCGTTCGGGACGTTCCCGATGAGAAGGAGACGCGATGGACCACGAAGCGGCAATACCCGAGGGCGACATGTCCGGTCTGGTGGTGGCGCGGGTCGGCAGTGTGGAGGCGACCACCGGCGCGACGCTGCCCTGGGTGGTGCTCGATGGTGCGGGGCGGCCGATCGCACCGGTCAGCGGGTACCTTCGGGAACTGCTGGCCTGCGGTAACACCCCAGCCTCCTGCCGGTCCTACGCCTTTGACCTGCTGCGCTGGTTCCGGTTCCTGGCCGCGGCGGACGTTGACTGGAGCCGCGCAAAGCGTGTGGACGTACGCGACTTCGTCCTGTGGCTGCGGACGTGCCACAACCCCGCGCGGGACCGGCGGCGCCCGGAAGCACCCACGCCCGGATCCCTGAACGCACGCACCGGCAAGCCGTACCTGAAGACGGGCTATGCCCCGGCGACGATCAACCACGCAGTGTCGGTGCTGGCGGCGTTCTACGACCATCATCTGCAGACCGGGTAGGGGCCGCTGGTCTCGCCGGTGCCACCGCAGTCGCGCAACGGGCGTCGGCTGGAGGCGCATCACAATCCGCTGGAGCCGTTCCGGCTGCACCGCCGGGGCGCCTACCGGCAAAAGCAGGCCGACCGCGAGCCCCGCGCGGTTCCCGATGATGTCGTCGAGGACCTGTTCCACTCGCTGGGCTGCCACCGGGACCGGGCACTGTTCTCCATGTTCCTGTCCAGCGGCGCGCGAGCCGCCGAGATGCTGGGCATGACGATCAGTGACGTCCACCCGGGCGAGGGCCGGATCTACGTGTAGACCAAGGGCCTGGGCGGAGCCAAAGAGGCGTGCCCCGCCTCCCCAGAAGCCTTCGCCTGGCTGGCGCTCTACCTCGGCGAGCTGGCCCAGGACGGCCACCGGCCCGCTCCCGAGGAGGCGGTGTGGTGGACCCTTCGCGGCCCGACGCGTCCGTTGACTTACACCGCGCTTCGGGCGGTGCTCAACCGGATCAATGCCCGGATCGGGGCGAACGTCACGCTGCATGACCTGCGGCACACCCTGTGTCTGCGCTTGATCGACGACCCGGGCATCACTCTTGTTGACGCCCAGCAGGTGATGCGCCACCGGCGGATCACCACGACGAGCGGCTACCTGCGGCCGAGGATCGACGAGGTCATCACCAAGGTCCACGAGCACTACACACGCCCCAAGCAGCCACCGCAGCCGCTCGCCGGCTGGACCTACGACCCGGACGACCTCGCCGACGTGTTCGGCAACAACTGATGGCCGCCCGGCACGGCCGCACTGCGCGCACACCGATAAGCCCCCGCGACCCCGCCACGCTCTCCGGAACCCGGCTGCCGGAGCCAAGGCCAGCGGCCACCGCCGACGGGCGCGCGAGTACGCCACGCGACGAACTCGCGCGGCTGGCCGGGGATCTCCTCGACCAGCCGACTTCCCGTGATGTGTGGCGGCAGCAGCTCTCTCTGACCCGGGTGCTCGACTGGCTGGAGGGATTCCCCGCTGACACCTGGCAGGACCGATGGCTGCTGAGCGGTTCCGACGACCAGGGCTCGGCCTGGGGGCCGCAGGGCCTGCGCGCCGGAACGCGCTCGCGGTTCACCACGGGTCTGGGCATCCTGATCGTCCTTCAGATGGTCCGGCCGACCTACGGATGGCTGTTCGGCAGTCGGCTGCTGGGTGTCTACGACGCCTACCGGCGCCACAACCAGACCCCCCTGTTCACCGAGCTTCGGGAGCGTGCCGGCGGACGCGAGGGCTGCGACGAGCACGCGACCGAGGCCCTGAACG
The DNA here is from genome assembly GCF_040560175.1 of Streptomyces panacea. Classification (NCBI taxonomy): domain Bacteria; kingdom Bacillati; phylum Actinomycetota; class Actinomycetes; order Kitasatosporales; family Streptomycetaceae; genus Streptomyces; species Streptomyces panacea. Next base: position 8,320 of record NZ_JARJHW010000234.1, on the reverse strand, counting down.
TGCTGAGAAGCTGTTTCCGAACCCGACAACCCTTAGCCGTGGAGGGACGGGTGATCTGATCGTGTTCAGTTCGTCCATGCTGCGCGCCGTCTTGCCTAGCCGGTCCGAGCTGTGTGTCGGAATGATGGCGTTCCTGGACAGCACAGGAGCAATTACCCTCTGTCCTAGCAGAGTTGTTGAGTCATCGAGACGGGACGAAGGATCATGGCAGCACAGGAGCGCCACAAGCAGGAGATCCCTCGTGTCTCGATGACCGATGAGGAGATCGAAGCGGCGAACTTGGAACCGGCTCCTCAGCTCAACAGCGATATCAAGCTGATGGAGTACACCTCCGAGTGGGCCGTGGTGTTCGAGGCGGAGGCCGCCCGGATGGGCGACAGGCTGAGCGCGCTGCCTCACCGGGTCGAGCACACGGGATCCACTTCGGTACCCGGGTTGCCCGCCAAACCGATCATCGACATCCTGCTGATCGTTCCCGATTCGGCCGACGAGTCCGCCTACGTGCCTGCCCTGGAGTCCATCGGCTACACGCTCGCGATCCGGGAGCCCGACTGGTACGAGCATCGCGTCCTGCGTAGGCCCGCCCTCGGCCCCAGTGCCGAGTCGGTCAATTTACACGTGCTCTCCACCGGCTGCCCTGAGATCGAGCGGATGCTCCTCTTTCGCGACTGGCTGCGCGTCCACACCAGCGACCGCGACCTCTATGCCCGGACCAAGCGTGACCTCTCGCAGCGGACGTGGACGTATATGCAGCACTACGCCGACGCGAAGAGCGAGGTCATCGCCGACGTCCTCGAACGCGCCGGCCAGAGCACACGAGCACACCATGAAAGCTGAACCGCCCGTCCTCGCCGGCAGCTCCTACCGCTCATGAAGGGTGATCTCGGCCTGCTGCGGGAGCGGAACTTCCTCCTGTTCTTCATCGCCCGCACCTCGTCCCTGACCGGTAACGTCATCGCCCCGCTGGGTCTCGCTTTCGCTGTACTGGCCATGCCCGACGGCTCCCCGTCTCAGCTCGGACTGCTGCTGGGGACCCGCACAGTCGCCCAGCTCGGTCTGATCCTGCTGGGCGGCGTCCTCGCGGACCGGTTCGCCCGCAAGCGTCTGATCATCGTGGGGGAGACCACCGCCGGGTGCTCCCAGGCCCTGACCGCCGCCCTGTTCCTGCACGGCAGCGTGTCGATGAGCTTCCTGGTCGTCCTTGCGGCCGTCAACGGTGCGTCCTCCGCCGTCAGTCAGCCAGCCGCCACCGCGCTCGTTCCCCAGCTCGTCGATGCCGAACGCATTCAGCCGGCGAACGCGTTGCTGCGCCTGGCGGCCAATGTCTCCCGTATCGGGGGCGTGTTTGTCGACGGAGTACTCGTCGCGGTCGTCGCACCGGGCTGGGCGCTGGCCGCCGACGCCGCCACCTACTTCCTGTCCGCTGTGCTCCTGATGCTTGCCCGCCCGCGTGCGACGTCGCGGGCAGTCGCAGCGACAGAGGCACCGACCGGTCTCCTGACCGAACTGCGCGGTGGCTGGAAGGAGTTCTCCTCCCTGCGCTGGATGTGGCCGGTCGTCGGCCAGTTCGCCGTCGTCAACGCCTGCTTCGGAGGGGCCATCATGGTGCTGGGTCCGGCGGTGACCGAGCACGAATTGGGCGGCGCGGTCGCCTGGTCGTTCGTTCTCGCCGCCCACTCGGCGGGTTTCGTCCTCGGCAGTCTGATCGCGATCCGTATCCGGCCCCGCCATCCCCTGCGCACGGGCGTCCTCGTCACCTTCGGCTTCTTCCCTCCCTACCTGCTCCTTGCTGCGGGCGCCCCGACCTGGCTCATCGCAGTCGGCATGCTCACGGCCGGCGTCTGCATTGACGTGTTCGAGGTCCTGTGGAGGACCACGGTCCACACCCATGTCCCGGAGCACTCCATGTCCCGTGTCAGCTCGTACGACTCCCTGGCATCCTTCATCTGTACGCCTCTAGGGCTCGCGGTGGCAGGCCCGGTAGCCGCTCACATCGGCGTAGCCGAAACGCTCGTACTCAGCGGCGTACTCGTCACAGTGACCAGCACCATCCCCCTCTTCTTTAGGGCCGTCCGCGACCTCCCATCCCGAGTCCCTGGCCTGGACCACGTATCCGCATAGTTCTCCTGGGTTTTCTCTTCAGGCGGTAGGAGCAGCTTTGCGGGTCAGCCGCTTAGTCATGAGGGTGATTGCGGCCCAGGTGATGAGTGTTTCGGATTCTCTGAACTAGGCACGGCTGCTTGCCGCTCAGGAAGTGGCCGTCGACGTGTCGATGGATACTGCGAAGGCCGCGAGGGCAGTGAAGTCATCGTTCCGCAGACCGATCCGCGGATTGACGTGGTGGAGCAAGGCGGGTGCGCGGTGGTTGGCAGCCACGTGTGCATGATCCGCGTCGCTCTGTTCGTCGTCCACCCAGGCGAACGGTCGGCCGTTGGCGTACTCCACCAACGGCTCGGACTTCCAATGAACGCCATCAGGGCGCTCGTTGAGCAGGGCGTTACCGAAGTCGACGAACGGCAGTTCAGGCAGACCGAGCACAGGTCCGATCCACTTGTTCGCGTTACTCATCCAGGTTGTGGCCCAGCAGATCTCGTAGCCGAGAGCCAGCAGCGCCCGTCCGTGTTCGGGGTTGAGCCATACCCGGAGTGGCCGCATGCGGGTCCTCAGTCTCCCGGGTTCCTCATCTGCCCCACTCCCCTGTGGGACGCGGAGGGTGGTGTAGCCCTCGGGGCGCTTCTCGGGCTTTGCCGCATACGGATTCAGGGGTCCGTCGACGTCGAGGAACAGCAATGGCCGACTCATGGCCCCCCGAATTCTCGCTCTCGATCTACTGAGTCGCCGAAGCATATCCGTCTTCATGTATCGCTGGCGCGTCCGGCGATCTGGGTGAATCCGGGCATCCCGAGATCGACCGCCGTGGCCGTGCGGGCTGTGGCGGCGTCCATCTGAGCGAGCTTGTGCTCGGCGCCGGCGAGGCTGGTTTCGAGGCCTTCGACTTCGCCGAGCCAGCCTTCCCGCTTGGCTTCGGCGATGCGGTCGGTGAGGTTGTCGCGGATCTCGACGAGCCGGGGACGCTCAGCAGGGTCAGGCCGGAGCATGGCGCATCTCAAACAGGCGTGCTCATGAATGCAAGGGGTGGAGAAGGCCCGGCCGCAGGTGCCGATGGAGAGTTTGCGCTTCTCGAAGTGGCCGAGGAAGGAGTCCCACTCCTCATCGGTGGGCGTGCGGTATTCCTCGCCAGGCCGGGTGGCCCGGCGGCGGGCGATGAAGGCCCGGTGCGCTTCGATGACTTCACGGGGGTAGACCGCGAGGTAGCCCATGGTCGTGTCGATCACGCGGTGGCCGGCGACGAGCTGCGCGATGTGCGGCGGCATTCCGTTCATCACCGCGTCCGTGATGAAGACTCTTCTTTGAAAGCGTCCAGGGTGACCACTACTCATACACGAGGCTGAATCGCGCGGCCATCAACGAGCTTCGCACCGCCGCGTCCGCCGGCGGTGACGAAGAGGCTGCGCACGCTCTCGTCGACCTGCTGATCGACGACTTGCCCCAGGACCCTGAGCACGACGGGCTGATGGACAACTCGGAGACGGGAGCGGTCATACGGTGTCTCAAGGCCGTTCTGCGCCGCCTCGGTATCGAGTTCGAGGTCCCCTTTCACGACAAGCAGGGCTACTACTCGTTCCGGATGGAGCACAGCAATGGCCTCATTACTGACCTGACCAGGGTCTTCGCCCCAGCGCGCGCAGCGCTGGAACGACGCGAGCAGACCACCTTCACCGGAGGCTTGCGGGGGCTGCGCGGCGAGCTGCGCAACCTCATCTTCGCCGCCGCGCAGAAGCCAGAGATCGTCTGGAGGGACGTCGCGGGTGGTGTCATCGAGATCACGAAGAACAAGGACCACTGCCTGCTGTATGACCGCCCAGTGGGAGCCTCGGGCCTCACCTGGAGCGAACTCAGCAAGTGGTGGCACCTCCAGGACGGCATGTACGGGATGTCTGAGCATCTCAGGCTGCAGGCGCTCCTGAAGCGGCTGAGGGGGTCACTCAACACCCCGGAGCAGCTGTTGCTGGACACCTACTGGGATCACGCGATGCAGCGAGGCTTCGGCGACTTTCCTGCTCTGTTGCCACAGGTGTATCTCCATTACGACCCCTTGGCGCAACATCAGCGGAATCAACGAGCGGAAGGCAAGGTGCTGACGCGGCAGCGGATGGACTTCCTGATGCTCGCTTCCGGCGGTCGCCGATACGTTCTCGAGCTGGACGGGAAGGAGCACTACTCGCGTGATGGGAAGGCCGCACCCGACCTATACGCCGACATGGTCCGAGAAGATCGGCGGATTCGTCTTCAGGGGTACGAGGTGTACCGGTTTGGCGGCGCCGAGTTCGTGGACCCACAGGCTGCCAAGCTCATGCTGAGCGGGTTCTTCGACCAGTTGCTGGCTCCATAGCTCCGCCCCTCACGAGGAAGCCATACAAGCTGCCGTCACCTCCAAAGCCGGAGCGGGTACAAGCTCGACAGCCCAGGTCATTGCGGCCCGGGCTGTCGCGCGCTGAGGCTCAGCGCCAGACCGAGTCAGGCCCAGTCCACGCTGAGTTCCCGGACCGCGTCGAGCTGCTCCTGGGCGAGTTTGTCGCGCCTGGCCTTGGTGTTCGAGACCCATACGCCCAGCTTCACGGTCACCGGCTCCGTCTCGCCGTCGACCGCGATCGTCTCGCTGTGCCCGCGCGGCACAGGCCGGTCGGTGCCCTCGCGTTCCACCCACTGCGTCAGTGCCGCGAGGCCGCGCTGGAACGCTTGCTGCGCCTTGCCCGGCCCCTTTGTTCTGGACGCGGCCGTCGGGGCGGGAGAGGGAGCCTCAGAGCCCTTGATGCCGAGCGCGGTGAGCCGCTCGCGCTGCTCGGTCGACAACTGCCTCCAGGTGCCCAGTCCTTGTTGCCGCCACCGCCACGTGCCGATGTCGTCGCCGTCGAAGGTGACGCCGGGTGCGATGTGGGGCAGGTGGCCGTCGGCGTCGACCAGGTCGGCGAGCACTCGGTAGTGGCGCTGCCAGTCCAGCGGCCAGGGGCAGTTCCAGTCCGGGTCGATCGTGGTCAGCTGCTGCGCGCGCTTCGCTGCCCGTTCCGGGTCCTTCCCCAGGCCGCTCTTCCGGCGGAGGTTGGCGATGTGCTGCCCGATGGGTACCAGGCCCTCGGCTTCGCTTTCGCCCCACACTGCGTCTTGTCGGGGTGCGAGGTGTCCGGTGGCCTGCCGGTAGGACCGGAGTGCGGCGAGTTTGCTCTCCCATGCTTCCTCGCCGGGCTCCCAGAGCATCCCGGCCTCGGGGGCGTCGAGCAGGGTCTTGCGCCTTTCCTCGAGTTCGCCGGCGCGCAGGGCTTTGCGTTGCTGGTGGACCCACCTGCCGAGGGGGAAGTCCTTGGTGAGGCCGGCTTCGGTCTCGGTGTCGTAGGGGACGGCGTGGATGCCGGTGATGTGGTTCTCGGTCCGCCAGCGGATGAGGGCCTGGTAGCCCTGCAGCCAGACCAGGGACTCCGGCCGGTAGACCCGGGTCCGGAGGAACGCGGCGATGGTCGCGGCGTCCCGGGGAGAGGAGAAGTGCAGCAGGGCGGACTCGGCAGCGGCGTCGGTGTCGTCGTTGTGCTGCTGGTCCTCGTTGTCGCTCTCGCCGCCGGCCCCGACGATCCGCCCGTCCTCGTCACGCCGGACGTGGACCTTGCGCTTCCCGCTCGTGAGCGCCCGGGAAGCCAGCTGCTCAACGAGTCGTTCATCATGATTGCGCAGGCCTTGGAGGACCGCTACAAGGGGGCGGAAGCTGGCACTGGCGACCATGTCGGTCGGGTCCTCGTTCGGCTCCAGGAACACCGGGACGATGATCCTGGCCACCTTGGTGGAGCCGTCCTTGTTCAGGCGTAGCGCCCGGCCGATGTTCTGCACGATCTCCACCTGCGAGCCGCGGGTGTCCGCGAAGCAGATCGAGTCGACTCCCCGCTCACCGGTGATGTCCACGCCCTCCCCGAGCACGCGAACGCTGGCCAGGAACGCCCGGTGCACCCGGCGCCCGGCCGCGTCGATGCCGTTGGCGAACTGCCGCAGCACCTCGCGCCGCTCGGCCACCAGGTGGTCGCCGCACAGCCACGCCGACCACACCCGGTCCGGGGGTACGTGGCGGCCTGTCTCGAGTTCGTAGAACTCCGCGTCGATGGAGGACTTCGGCAGCGCCTCCGCCTTCGCCAGGTCGTCGTCGGACGCGTCGTTCAGGTACAGCTCGGCAGCGGTCTCGGGGAGCTTGTTCGCGAACGCGGCGGCTTCCTCAACTTTCTGGTGAAACGTCATGACCGTACGGAGGTTGTACGCTGCTGCGTGCTCCAGCAGGGCGGTCTGCAACAGGGCGAGGCGCCGGCCCCGCCGCGCCTCCTCTGACTCCCCGTGGACCGGCGAGGGATCGCGGATCTCCAGCACGTCGATCTCGAACGGGGCGAGGATCTCGCGCTCGATCGCCTCGCTCAGCCCGAGCTCTGCGAGCCAGGCGCCGTACGTGCCGTTCGGGTCGTCGGCCATGGTCGCGATCGCGGGCTCCTGGCCGTCCGCGCCCTTCTGCGGGCGGGCTGCGGCGAGGATGCGCGGGGTCGCGGTGAGGTAGAGCCGGAAGTCCGCCGGGATCCGCTGGTTGTCGTGGATCGCCGCCCACGGCCGCCCGAGATCGCCGGCGGTTCCGTGGGCCTCGTCCACGATCGCGAGGTCGAACCCGTCCATGCGCTGCCCGTAGAGGCGCTCTCCGCCCGCCAGAGCGGCCTCCAGCGGCCCGCGAACCAACGGTGTGTCGATGTCCTCGCGGTCGACGAGGGAGGCGTATGTGGCGAATACGACGACGGGCCCGTGGCCGGCCCACAGGGCGAGCTGGATCGGGTTCGTGGTCGTCCTCACCCCGAGCGAGTTGAGGACCGCGTCGTTCTCCAGCGAGCACACCGCGACCATCGGGGCCCGGTGACCGACCAGGCGCCAAGCCTCGGCGGTCTGCGCGAGCAGGTCCAGGGTCGGGACCATGACGAGGATCCGCCCGCCGGAGAAGTTGTCCAGCGCGCACGCGGCGGCCGTGATCGTCTTGCCCGAGCCGGTCGCAGACACGATTGTGCCCCGGGCACCCTGCGGGGGCACAGATGACCTTGCAGGGAATCCCACCCACCTGCGAAACGCCGACTTCTGGTGCACCTGGTGTTCCCTGAGCGAGATTCCCAGCATGTGTGTTTCCCCCTTTTTAGGCGGCGTGGTTCAGTCGGCGAGGTAATTTCGGAGATCTGGTTTATGTGTCGAGCCCTCTGAGTCCCCATTCATCGAGACCGGCATAGATCGTGGCGGTCCGGCATTGAGGTGCGTTCATGACTTCGGCTTCGCCACGGTAGATGGCGATGAGTGAGTCGGCGCCGCGCCACCAGGTGTCTGCGAGGCCGGCGACCTCCGGAACAGCTTCGAATCGGTCGAGCTCAAGGTCGTCTACGGCGTCGCCCGTCAACGTCATGGTGGTGCGTGCACAGCTGCGGGCGTGGGCGGCCAGCGCCAGTGCCTCCACCCACCCTGCAACAGTGGCGTGCAGCGGCACCCAGTCCCCGGCATGGAGACCGAACTCTCCCCTGGGGCCGATCACGAACGAGTAGGGGAGAGCGGTGCGCTGCAACCCGGCTTCGAAGTGCCAGTCAGGGGCCGGCCCCTCGGGTACGTCTCCGCTGAGTGTCCGAGGTCCGCCGTCATAGTGGGGAGAAGGGGGAAGAGCGAGGCCACCCCAGACGGCTTCGTAGGCGAACACCCGGTCGATCTGATCCTCGGGGATCCCGTGCTTCACCCACCGAGCCCTGTGCTGTTCTATATCGGCACGACCCATCCAGTAGCCATGAGAACCGATGAAGTATTTCGCCCTGCGAGTGATTCCCTCAGGAATGCCTCTGTCGATCGCCATTCAGCCCGCCTCAGCCTCTACTCCATTTTCGCCAACTCTACATGCTGCATCCAGTGCAGCGCCACACTGGAACCTGCACGAACGAGCTCCGCCATCCCTTGTGGCCAGCCTGGCCCGCGAAGCGGGCCCATGCGGTTCTGGAGGCGCAGCCGGAAGGACCGTCAGGCGGGGGAGCGCAGCGGACCCCCGCCCAGGAGTGCGAAGCACTCCTGAACTCCCTTACCTAGCAACCAATTAGTTGCACCATCAGGATCCGGTCAGCCCGGCCGCGCGATGCGCGGCCCGCCGGGCGCGAAGCGGCCGGCCCCACTGCCCTCACGGAGCGCAGCGAAGAGAGGGCGCCCTGCGCAGCAGGGCGCGGTGAGC
>NZ_JARJHW010000233.1:0-10334 GCF_040560175.1 Streptomyces panacea | reverse complement strand
AAGGGCCAACCGCCGGTGGGGCTTTCCGGCGGGGAGGGGGCGGGGAGCGACGGGGCGCGTCAGCGTCGGGGCGGTGGCGGTTCGGGCGATCCGCGAGGCGGGCCGACGGGCGTCGCGCGCCGGGGCGGACCGCACGCCACGGCGTGTTCGACGTGCCGGGAACGTGGAGCGTGTGCCGGGAGGTGCCGGGGTGGGCGAGCTGGTCGGACGGTGGAAGCGCCGACGGGCGCGACCCGCCCGCGTCGCGGTTGCGTCCGGGCCGCCGGCGGAAGCGCTCCGCACGCCACGGTCGGCCGGGCGCCCGCCCTCGGGCCCGGCGCCGGCGCTCACTCGTCCGCCGTCGTGCAGCCCTCCACACCGGTCGTCAGCGTCGCGCACGCCTTCGCCTCGGCGGCCGTGGCCACCGCGACCATCGGGGTGTACGCGTCCTTGTCGGCGTTGACCGTGCCCGTCTGGGGCTTGCCCTCGCCCTGGTCGGCCGCGATGTCGACGGTGTCCCCCGGCGCCGCCTGGGTGATACGGGCCCAGGCCGCCCCGCACGTCTTGCTGTAGCGGACCTCCACGACCGCCGTGCCGACCGTCGCGGTCGTGGCCGTCTCGGCGAACTCGCCGCCACAGCCCATGAGTTCGGGGTCCTCGCCGATGCAGTCGTCGCCGGCGCACTTCACTCCGGCGGGCAGTTCGGGTGCGCTGGTGGTCGGCTTCGCCGACGGGGGCTTGGCGACCTTCTCCTTGTCGCCGCCACCGCCGAGGTCGGTCAGCAGTACGGCTCCGGCTATCACCAGCAGCGCGCCGACGAGAGCCGCCACAAATATCGTCGTCCGGCGCCGGCCGCGCCCGCCGCCCTGACCGGGAGAGCCGCCCTGGCCGCGCCCGCCGCCCTGACCGGGAGAGCCGCCCTGGCCGTGAGCGCCGTGCGAGCCGGGAGGCTCCGGAGGGGCCGCCTGCGGGTAGCCGGCCGGCCCGCCCTGGGGGGCGCCGGCGGGCTCGGGTCCGTTCCAGCCCCCGGAGCCACCGGACCGCGGTCCCGCGCCGGGACCGGAGCCGGGGCCCGCGCCCGGACCGGGAGGTGTCGCCGTACGTCCTGCGGGGCGCCCGGCCCCGGCACCGGGCCGGGCGGCCGGGTCGCCGCCGAACTCGCCGAGCGCGTCCCGCGCCTGGGTAATCCGGATCGCTTCCATCGTCATGTCGTGACGCATCTCGGAACGGCTCCACGCGCGCTCCGACAGCTCCCACATCGTCGTCAGATGCAGCGGATTGGTACCGGTCACCTCGGCGAGTGCCACGATCGCGCCCTTGGGCGCGAGCAGCCGCCCGTTGAGATACCGCTCCCACGACGTCTTGCTGTAGCCGGTGCGGTCCGCCACGGCGGCGATGCTCAGGCCGCTCTTGTCCACGAGCCTGCGCAGCTGTGTGGCGAACTCCCTGACCTGTGGGTCGAGCTCCTCCGGTAGTGCCTTCCAACGAGGCATTACTTCCCCCTTGTCCCCGCGCACGCGCCTGAATGTGCTCCGCCGTGCCGCGCCCCCACGCCGGTCGACGACTACCCCAAGGGATGCGTGGAGCCAGGGTGTCAGTTCCAGAAATGGGAGTGCACCGGAGCATTCGGGACAGTCCCCGCGCCCCCTCGCGCGCCGCCTCCGATTCCGTCCCCCAGTCTCGCATCCGTTGCCCGGCGATCACACCATGGCGGAATGGTCACTTCCGTGCCACAGGCGCCTGCCGGCTCTTGATCCTCTTTGGCGGGTCCATGACGCTTACTCCATGCCGACGGCGCCCGTCCTGACTCGGGGGAGGGGATGGGCGCCGTCTTCTTACCGCGTCCGGCCGTGCCGCGTCCGGCCGTACTTCTGTACTTCGTCCTTCGATCGCTGTTCAGGACCTTAAGGAACCGTTGAGTGGACCACGTCCTCCAGGAACGGGATCTCCAACCACGGGCCCGGCTGCGTCATCAGCGACAGCAGCACGATCGCCACGCCGAGCAGGCCATACGTCACCATGTCGGTGAAGCGCGACCGTACGGCCAGCATGCCGACCGACGGCATGATCCGCCGCAGGATCGCGCCGGTGATCAACGCCACACCGATCAGGATCGTGCCCCAGCGGAACGACTGCTCGAACGGGTCGAGCCCGACGATCAGCAGCCCGAGCCCGGTCGCGCCCAGCACGGTGAGCAGCGGCCACTGACGGGCGGGCGCCGGGGCGTCGCCGGGCGCGGCACGGCCGCCGCCCTCGGGACGCGCGGTGTCCTGGGTGACGGTCGGAAAGCGCCGCGAGGTACTGGGGACCGCGTCGCGGTCCTCCTCTCCCTCACGTACCGGCGTACGCGCCGGCTCGCTCACGTCGCCGTCCGCGGCGTCACCACCGCCGGGCTCCGCGGCCGCGTCGGCGCCCGGACTCGTACCAGCACCCATGGGTGCCCCTTTCACGTTCCGCTGCCACTTCCGGCGCGCTCCGCCGCCTCGACGACATTCACCAGGAGCTGCGCGCGGGTCATCGGGCCGACCCCACCGGGGTTCGGTGAGATCCAGCCTGCCACTCCCGCGACGTCCGGGTGGACGTCGCCGGCGATCTTGCCGTTCTCGTCGCGGCTGACGCCGACGTCGAGCACCGCGGCGCCCGGCTTCACGTCCTCCGCCTTGATGATGTGGCGCACCCCGGCCGCCGACACGATGATGTCGGCCTGCCGCAGATGCGTGGAGAGATCACGGGTGCCGGTGTGGCACTGGGTCACCGTCGCGTTCTCGGACTTGCGGGTGAGCAGCAGGGGGATCGAGCGGCCCACGGTGATCCCGCGCCCGACGACCACGACGTGCGCGCCCTTGATCTCGACACCGTGCGCGCGCAGCAGCTGGATGATGCCGTACGGGGTGCAGGGCAGCGGCCCCGTCTCGTTGAGGACCAGCCGGCCGAGGCTCATCGGGTGCAGCCCGTCGGCGTCCTTCTCCGGGTCCATCAGCTCCAGGACACGGTTGGTGTCGATGCCCTTGGGGAGCGGGAGTTGGACGATATAGCCCGTGCAGTCGGGGTTCGCGTTCAGTTCGCGTACGACTGCCTCGATCTCCTCCTGGGAGGCGGTGTCGGGCAGCTCACGCTGGATCGAGGAGATGCCGACCTCGGCACAGTCGCGGTGCTTGCCGTTGACGTACCAGCGGCTGCCCGGGTCGTCGCCGACCAGCAGGGTCCCGAGTCCCGGGGTGATGCCCTGCGCCTTGAGGGCCGCCACGCGGGCGGTCAGGTCGGACTTGATCGCGGCTGCGGTGGCCTTGCCATCGAGAATTTGGGCGGTCATGCGTCCATCTTCGCGGATGACCCCTCCGCTGTTCCAATCCTCAGGTTGCGCTTACACAACACATACGGATACCGACTGGACAAAAAGTCGATGCAAACAGCACGATGAACCGCGCAGTGCGCGGGCATGTTGGGGGGCAAACCGCTCGATTTCATGATGTTCCTCCTTCGGTTCCGCGATGTCCCCGCATTACCAACGGAGGAAACCCGCCATGAGCTTTGGCGACCCGAACAACCCGTACGGACAGCAGGGCCAGCAGCCCCAGGGCCAGCCGGGCTACGGCTATCCGCAGCAGGGCCAGCCCCAGCAGCCGCCGGCCAACTACGGCTACCCGCAGGCTCCCCCCGTCCAGCCCGGCTACGGCGGCTACCCCGGTGGTCCCACGGGTGGCGTCCCGCAGCAGATGCCGGGCGGCGTGACGGCTTCCCGGGTGTTCCTCTGGATCCTCGCCGGTCTCAGCCTGATCGGCGGCGTGATCCTCCTGTTCGCCGCGATCGCGCTCAACGCGGCCAAGGACAGCGACGAGTTGGCCGACGACTCGCAGTTCCAGAGCCTGGTGGACCAGTCGAGCGGCCTGCTCTGGTTCATGACCTTCATCGCGTTCGCGTGGACCGTCGCGTCGATCGTTCTCGCGATCAAGTTCAAGACCGGCGGCAGCGGCCTGCGCACCGCGCTGATCGTCTACGGCGCCCTCACCATAGTCCTGGGTCTCTACCCCTTCGGTGGCATCGCGGGCATCGTCCACATCGTGCTCAGCATTCTGCTGATCGTCTTCGTGTCGAAGTCGGACGGCGCGGCATGGTTCAAGCGCCCCCGTTACTGACACGCACCGCGCACGCGCACAACCCGAAACATAAGTCGGCGCATTTGCCGGCGCTTATGCCAGAAGGCCGTAACACCCGTCGTATCGACGGGGTTTACGGCCTTCTGGCGTTCTGTCGTACGGCCCTGGCCGCACAACAGCTCAGCGGCAGAACCCTGTTCAGTGGAAGAAGTGCCGCGTCCCGGTGAAGTACATCGTCGCGCCCGCCTTCTTCGCGGCCTCGATCACCAGCTCGTCACGCACCGAACCACCCGGCTGCACCACGGCCTTGACGCCCGCGTCGAGCAGGATCTCCAGGCCGTCGGGGAAGGGGAAGAACGCGTCCGAGGCCGCGTACGACCCACGGGCCCGCTCCTCGCCCGCGCGCTCCACGGCGAGCTTCGCCGAGTCCACGCGGTTGACCTGGCCCATGCCGACGCCGACGCTGGCACCGTCCTTGGCGAGCAGGATCGCGTTGGACTTGACCGCGCGGGAGGCCTTCCACGCGAAGGCCAGCTCGCGCAGCTCGGCCTCCGACAGGGCGTCGCCGGTCGCGAGCGTCCAGGTCGACGGGTCGTCGCCGTCGGCCTGGAGGCGGTCGGTGACCTGGAGCAGCGCGCCGCCGTCGATGGGCTTCACCTCGACGGGCGCCGAGGGACCGCCCTCGCAGCGCAGCACGCGGATGTTCTTCTTGCGGGACAGCACCTCGACGGCGCCGTCCTCGTAGCCGGGCGCGACGATGACCTCGGTGAAGATCTCGGCGACCTGCTCGGCCATCGCGACGGAGACCGGCCGGTTGACGGCGATGACGCCGCCGAACGCGGACAGCGGGTCGCACGCGTGGGCCTTGCGGTGCGCCTCGGCGACGTCGTCGGCGACGGCGATGCCGCACGGGTTGGCGTGCTTGATGATCGCGACGCACGGCTCGGTGTGGTCGTACGCGGCACGGCGCGCGGCGTCGGTGTCCGTGAAGTTGTTGTAGCTCATCTCCTTGCCGTGCAGCTGCTCCGCCTCGGCGAGGCCCCCGCCGGTACCGCCGGTGTAGAGCGCGGCGGGCTGGTGCGGGTTCTCGCCGTAGCGCAGGACGTTCTTGCGCGCGTACGTCGCGCCCAGGAAGTCCGGCAGGCCCGAGTCGTCCGCGGCGGCGTAGTCGGCCGCGAACCAGGAGGCCACGGCCACGTCGTACGCGGCGGTGTGCTGGAACGCCTCGGCGGCGAGCCGCTTGCGCGTCGCCAGGTCGAACCCGCCGTCCTGTACGGCCGCGAGGACGTCCCCGTACCGCGCGGGGCTGGTGACGATGGCGACCGAGGGGTGGTTCTTGGCGGCGGCGCGGACCATGGACGGGCCGCCGATGTCGATCTGCTCGACGCACTCGTCGGGGGTGGCCCCGGACTCGACGGTCTCGCGGAAGGGATAGAGGTTGGAGACGACCAGCTCGAAGGGCTCGATGTCCAGTTCGGCGAGCTGCTCGCGGTGCGAGGCGAGCCGCTGGTCGGCGAGGATTCCGGCGTGGACGCGCGGATGCAGCGTCTTGACACGGCCGTCGAGGGTCTCCGGGAAGCCGGTCAGCTCCTCGACCTTGGTGACGGGCACACCGGCGGCGGCGATCCGCGCGGCGGTGGAGCCGGTCGAGACGAGGGTGACGCCGGCCGCGTGCAGTCCGCGGGCCAGCTCCTCCAGGCCCCTCTTGTCGTAGACGCTGACCAGCGCGCGGCGGATGGGCCGCTTCGTACCTTCGACGGCCTGTCCGGCGGTCTCTTCGACGCTCACTGGATTGTTACCTTTCGTCCCTCAATGCGGTAGCCGTGCCGGGCGAGCCGCCCCACGACATCGACGAGCAGCCGTCGCTCGACGTCCTTGATGCGCTCATGGAGCGCGGTGCCACCGTCCTCGTGATCCTCGTCCCGCACCTCGACCACGCCTTGCGCGATGACCGGGCCGGTGTCGACGCCGTCGTCGACGAAGTGGACGGTGCAACCGGTGACCTTCGCCCCGTACGCGAGCGCGTCACGCACCCCGTGGGCACCGGGAAAACTGGGCAGCAGGGCGGGGTGGGTGTTGATGAACCGTCCGCCGAAGCGGGCCAGGAACCGCTTCCCGACGATCTTCATGAAGCCGGCCGAGACGACGAGGTCGGGCTCGTACGCGGCGGTGGCCTCGGTGAGCGCGGCATCCCACTCGTCGCGCGTCGCGTGGTCCTTGACACGGCGGACGAAGGTCGGCAGCCCGGCGCGTTCGGCACGCTCCAGACCGGCGATGGAGTCGCGGTCGGCGCCGACGGCGACGATGCGGGCGCCGTATCCCTGCGGGTCGGCGTCGACGGCGTCGAGCAGGGCTTGGAGGTTCGTACCGGAGCCGGAGACGAGGACCACGAGCCGGGCCGGGGAGCCGAATTCGACCGGAGAGCCGGTTTCTGGCGGGGTGACCGGGTCGTCGGGGGCGGGCTTGGACGGCGGGGAGGCCACGGCGGAACGCCTTTCTGAACGCGAGCACAGCCTCGCGGGTCGTGCGGGTCGTGCGGCTTTGTGTGGTCGTACGAACGGATCGTGTCTCCCGTATCGGGGAACTCTACGAAGGAGCCGACCGTCAGCAACGATACCGGCACACCGAACGGCCCC
Source organism: Streptomyces panacea (assembly GCF_040560175.1). Taxonomy (NCBI): domain Bacteria; kingdom Bacillati; phylum Actinomycetota; class Actinomycetes; order Kitasatosporales; family Streptomycetaceae; genus Streptomyces; species Streptomyces panacea. Next base: position 3,622 of record NZ_JARJHW010000233.1, on the reverse strand, counting down.
CGGGGGACGGGGGCGCGCCCGGGAGGTAGCGTCTGGGGACACGGACCTGTCTCCAGGACGGGCCATACGACACAAGACCCCTTGCGCCAAGGGTCTGAGGGGAAGACGTTCACCAGATGCCGGACCGACGACACCGCACGGCACTCCCTGTCCCGCAGCCCACCGGGCCGGTGCTTCTGCTGCGGGAACGCCAGTCCTCGTCCGCCGGGTCCTCCGGGCCGGAGGACTCCTCGGGGTCCTCGGGTTCTTCGGGGAGCTCCGGAGGTTCGGGAGGTTCCGGCTCAGACGGATCTTCGGGAGCCTCCGGGTCAACCGGGTCCTCGGGCTCCTCGGGCTCCTCCGACGACAATCCGTTCGCACCGCCACCGGAGGACAGGCCCGACCAGCCGTGGCAGCCGCGTCACCCCCAGAACGGCGGCGGGACGCCGGACGACCAGTCGTCGGGCGGTGACCGTTCCTCCTGGGGCAGCCAGTGGAGCAGCCGTCAGCCGGGCCGCTCGTCGGGCGGTTTCGGCGGCAGGCCCGGCGGCCAGAACGGACCGGGCGGCGGGCAGAACGGCCCCGGTGGCCGCCAGGACGGTCCGGACGGCCGGCCCGGCAAGGGCCTGCGCTGGGACCCGACCGACCCGTTCCAGCGCCGCGCCCGGTACTCGATCCTCTCGGGCATGTGGGCGTTCTTCTTCGCCCTCTTCGACTTCCCGGAGATCGCTCTGCTCCTCGGGGCACTCGCGCTGTACTGGGGCATCAGCTCGTTGCGGGCCAAGGCTCCGCTGTCGCGTACGCCGGTCGACGGCAGCACGGGTGCGGGTCGTTCGGACGTGGGTACGACTCCGGGCCGCGAGGAGTCCGGCTCGGGCTCCGGTACGACGTCTCCCGCGCCGACCGGGGCGGGCGCACCGCCGGCACCGAGCGCGCCGCCGGGCGCCCCGGCCCAGGGCACGACGGCGCACAAGCCGCAGACGACGGCCGCGGTGAGCGGGATCGTGGCGGCGTCCATCGCGCTGCTGGTCGTGGCGGCGACGTTCACCGTGCAGCTCGTCTATCGCGACTACTACACGTGCGTGAACGACGCGCTGACCAAGACGGGTCAACTGGCCTGCAACGACAAGCTCCCCGACTCGCTGGTCCCGATCTTCGGCGTCCAGAAGTAGCCGAGTGGCGGACCGGCACATCTGACGGCGGCCCCACCCTTCCCGGTTCCGGGAGGAGTGGGGCCGCCGCTCGTTCGAGTGGTGTGGATCAGTCGGCCGCTTTCGTTTCCGGCTCGGACTCGGGCTTGGTCTTGGGCTCGGGCTTGGCCTCGGCCTCGGCCTTGGGCTCGGGCTCGGGCTTGGGCTTGGGCTCGGCCTCGGGTGCGAGCGGGGACCCGGACGTGGGCTCGGAGTCGGGCTCGGAAGCGGACTCAGGCACGGGCTGCGGCGCGGGCTCTGGTTGCGGCGCGGCCGGCGGGAATTCGGACATCAGGCCGCCGGACGCCTGCTTGATCGCCGCCCAGCGCGCCTCCTGCGCGTCCCGGTCGTGCCAGGCGTCCATCGGCAGGATGTCGTACGGCGCCTCCACCGGATCCGCGCCGTCCAGCGTGGGCGGTGGGTCCGGCGTGGGCGGTGCGTCCGCGCTCCCGGGCTCCGTCGGTCCGTCGTCCGCGTCCTTCTCCGCCGCCGCCTCACCCCGTCGCCACGGCACCCGCCGCCACCAGGCGGTCTTCGTGTCGGTTGCCTCCGCCGGCGCGTCCGGTGACTCGCTCGCCGCCTCCCTCACCGTCTCCCTCTCTTCCACCGCGTTCGCCTCTCCCACGCCTTCGGCCTCTCCCGTCTCGTCCACCTCGTCCACCACGCGCCGTTCGCGCAGCCGCCAGGCCCTTACCAGCAGCGCCGCCGGTACGGCGATGCCCACCGTCCAGGCCAGCGCCGCCGCCCCGGTGAGCCACCACACCGGCCCGAACTCCACCAGCCGCCCCGTCCCCAGCGGCCCGCCCGCCACCGCGGCCAGTGCCGCCGTCAGCACGGCGCACCCGGCCCCGGCGAGCGCCGCCGCGAGGGCGGTGTCACGCGCGCTCCATGCCTCGTCCCGTTCGGCGAAGGGCGGGGCCGCGACCCGTACCGTGAACCAGGCGATCGTCAGCCCCGCCGCCAGCGGCACCGCACCCGCCGCCCAGGTCACCGCCATGCCTGGCCCTTCGGCCGGCACGGCGGCCAGCAGCGGGAGGGGCGGCAGCGCGGGGCTGCCCATGACCGCGAGCGGGGTGACCGTCGCCGACGTACCGAGTGCGAAGCCGGGGCCGAGGGCGTACGAGGCGCCCCACACCGCCGCGTTCGGCAGCAGCGCGAGACACAGCAGCAGTACGGCGACCCGCCCGGACCAGGCCGCTGCCAGTTGCAGGAACGATTCCTGTGCGGCGTCCGCGTGCCACATCAGCGAGCAGGTGACCAGGAGAAGGCCGCCGCCCAGCAGCACCGCCGCCCCGGCGGTCGTCGAGCGCATCACGACGACGGCCCGGCGGCGCTTCCCGACGGCCCCCGCGGTCGCCGCGTCCCCTTCGGCAGCCGCCGTCGAGCTTCTCAGGCCCCTCAGTCCGGGCAGCCGGTCCAGCAGCGGACTCAGCGGCCGGCCGCTCGCCACCCACACCCCGGCGGCGGCGGACAGCACCGGCACCAGGGGCAGCGTGAGCGCCGTGCGGAGCGTGTCCGTGGGGAGCGCTCCGCCCCGCGCGTACAGCACGACGGCGGCGCCGACCAGCAGATATCCGCCCGCGACCGTGCACAGCGCGCCGAGCGCCGTGAGCTGCGGCCGGCTCTCGTCCGGTTCCAGCGCGTCCCGCGAGGAGCGGTAGACCAGCCACACCGGCAGGGCCACGACCAGCAGGGGTACGACTCCGACGGGCGCGGGCACCCCGGACAGCGTGTCGGGCCGGACCAGCTCCGCGCCGTGGGCCAGCAGCCAGAGCGCCGCCGCGATGTGCAGGGCGCCGCCGGCGCCGCTGTCGGGGTAGGGCGTGCTGATCCAGGCCGCGATGACCAGCACGGCGAGGCCGCCGAGTCCCAGGCCCGCGGCGAGGCCGCCCCGGAGGAAGGCGGCGGTCAGCGCGGCGGCCCGGCCCCGTTCGGCGGCCGAGGCCGAGGACAACGTGGTGCTGCGCTCGCTCACTTGGGTCACGCCGCCATGCTCCCAACGACACGCGCTTAAACCGCGTAACAGGCGGATAGCCGTTGTGTCGCTCAATATACGTTTATGTACTTTTTCGGCCAGTGCGGTGCTGCGGGGAGTTCTTCATGACGCAGAGCACCACTCGTACCTCCTCGGTGCCCCCGCTCCCCTCCCCCAAGGAGCGGCGCAGGCTGCGCGAGGCGAAGGCCATGACCGAGAGGCAGGTCGCGGTCGCGCTGGGGGTCACCCGGACGACGGTCCGGGCCTGGGAGACCGGGCGTACGGATCCGCAAGGGCGCAAGCGCGAGGCGTACGCCCGGCTGCTGGCGGCGTACGCGGCGGAACTCGACGAGAAGAAGCGCGCGAAGCGGAAGAAGCGGCCGAAGAGTCCGGGGAACGGGGACGTCACGGCGGAGAAGCCCGCGAAGGAGTCGGCAACGGCTCCCACGGAGGAGCTGGAGAGGGAGAGCGCGACCGC
>NZ_JARJHW010000232.1:0-10372 GCF_040560175.1 Streptomyces panacea | reverse complement strand
CGCCGGTGCCGGGGCGGGCGCGGCGACGGGAGCCGGCGCGGGCGCCGGAGCGGCGGGAGCCTCCTCCTTCGGCGCGGCCGGAGCCGGTGCCGGGGCCGCCGCCGGAGCGGCACCCTCGGCGCCGATCACGGCCAGCCTCGCGCCGACCTCCGCGGTCTCGTCCTCGCCGACCACGATCTCCAGCAGCACGCCGGCGACCGGGGACGGAATCTCGGTGTCGACCTTGTCCGTCGAGACCTCCAGCAGCGGCTCGTCGGCCTCGACCGCGTCGCCGACCTCCTTGAGCCAGCGGGTGACGGTGCCCTCGGTGACGCTCTCGCCGAGCGCCGGGAGGGTGACGTCCGTGCCCTCGGCGGAGCCGCCCGCCGGTGCCTCGGCGGCCGGCGCGGGCGCCGGAGCCGCCGGGGCCTCCTGAACGGGTGCGGGAGCGGGTGCGGCCTCGGCCGGAGCGGCGGGCTCGGCCGGAGCCTCGGCCTGCTGCGGCGCGGCGGCGGCCTCGCCGCCCGAACCGTCGTCGATCACGGCCAGCTCGGCGCCGACCTCGACCGTCTCGTCCTCGGCGACCTTGATCGACGCCAGGATCCCGGCGGCGGGCGCCGGGATCTCGGTGTCGACCTTGTCGGTGGAGACCTCGAGCAACGGCTCGTCGGCCTCGACGCGCTCGCCCTCGGCCTTCAGCCAGCGGGTGACAGTGCCCTCGGTGACGCTCTCGCCGAGCGCCGGCAGGGTTACGGAAACCGCCATGGTTTCAGCTGCTCCTAACGGTGGGATCTCCCCAGCCTGCGCGGAGCGCCGGGCGTGGGGAGGTGCGGTAATGGTCGTCGCGCTCGGACTGACGCATCAGTCGTGGGCGTGGAGCGGCTTGCCGGCCAGGGCCAGGTGGGCCTCGCCGAGAGCTTCGTTCTGCGTCGGGTGCGCGTGGATGAGCTGCGCGACCTCGGCCGGCAGAGCCTCCCAGTTGTAGATCAGCTGGGCTTCGCCGACCTGCTCGCCCATACGGTCACCGACCATGTGGACGCCGACGACGGCGCCGTCCTTGACCTGGACGAGCTTGATCTCGCCCGCGGTCTTCAGGATCTTGCTCTTGCCGTTGCCCGCCAGGTTGTACTTCAGAGCGACGACCTTGTCCGCACCGTAGATCTCCTTGGCCTTGGCCTCGGTGATACCGACGGAGGCGACCTCGGGGTGGCAGTACGTCACCCGGGGCACGCCGTCGTAGTCGACGGGGACGGTCTTCAGCCCGGCCAGCCGCTCCGCCACGAGGATGCCCTCGGCGAAGCCGACGTGCGCGAGCTGGAGCGTCGGGACGAGGTCACCGACGGCCGAGATCGTCTCGACGTTCGTCCGCATGTACTCGTCCACGAGCACGAAGCCGCGGTCCATCGCGACGCCCTGCTCCTCGTAGCCGAGGCCCTGCGAGACGGGGCCGCGGCCGATCGCGACCAGCAGCACCTCCGCGTCGAAGGACTTGCCGTCGGCCAGCGTGACGCGCACACCGTCCTGCGTGTACTCGGCCTTGTCGAAGAAGGTGCCGAGGTTGAACTTGATACCGCGCTTGCGGAAGGCGCGCTCCAGGAGCTTGGAGCTGTTCTCGTCCTCGACCGGTACGAGGTGCTTGAGGCCCTCGATGACGGTGACGTCCGTGCCGAACGACTTCCACGCCGAGGCGAACTCGACGCCGATGACGCCGCCGCCCAGGACGATCGCCGTCTTCGGGACGCGGTCCAGCTTCAGCGCGTGGTCCGAGGAGATGATCCGCTGGCCGTCGATCTCCAGACCGGGCAGCGACTTCGGTACGGAGCCGGTCGCGAGCAGGACATGGCGGCCCTGGACACGGCGGCCGTCGACATCGACGGAGGTCGGGGACGAGAGCCGTCCCTCACCCTCGATGTAGGTCACCTTGCGGGAGGCGACCAGACCCTGAAGACCCTTGTAGAGGCCGGAGACGACCTCGTCCTTGTACTTGTGCACACCCGCGATGTCGATGCCCTCGAAGGTGGCCTTGACCCCGAACTGCTCCGACTCGCGCGCCTGGTCGGCGATCTCGCCGGCGTGCAGCAGAGCCTTGGTGGGGATGCAGCCGTTGTGCAGGCAGGTGCCGCCGAGCTTGTTCTTCTCGATCAGGGCGACGTCCAGGCCCAGTTGCGCTCCGCGCAGCGCCGCGGCGTAACCGCCGCTACCGCCGCCGAGGATCACTAGGTCGAAAACGGTGCTGGCGTCGTTCGCCACGTCACGTCCTCCATGCATGTGCGCCGGGCGCGGTCGATGACCGGGCGGCGGCTGGTGTTCGGCCGCTGTTTCGTCGGCCCTGTGGTGGGGGCCCTGTCCTGCCGAGAACCCATCTTCGCACTTGTCGGAGGGCGGCGGGACGCGGGGCCGGGGTTCTGAGACGGCCGGTCGGCCGCGATCAGGGGTTACTGGCTCGTACGGACGCTCGTGCGGATGCCCGTACGCGCGTCGTACACACGTCGTACACGCGTGACGCACGCGACACGCACGGGATAGGCGCTCCGTACGGGAATCCAGTGCGCGGACGCGTTTCGCCGGGAGCGGAACGGCCCGCCCCGAGATCCCCGGTACTCGACCGGACAACCAGCGGGGCGGGCCACGCATTCCCGGCGGCGGCCGGGGGCCACCGGTCCGGGCTCTCAGCCCAGGTCGCCCGCGGCCGTGCGCTCGGCGAGCTTGACCAGCGTGCGGATCGACGAGCCGGTGCCGCCCTTGGGCGTGTAGCCGTAGGGGGCGCCTTCGTGGAAGGCCGGACCGGCGATGTCGAGGTGTGCCCAGGTGATGCCCTCGCCGACGAACTCCTTGAGGAACAGTCCGGCGACCAGGCCGCCGCCCATGCGCTCACCCATGTTCGCGATGTCGGCGGTGGGGGAGTCCATGCCCTTGAGCAGCTCGGTCGGCAGCGGCATCGGCCAGGACGCCTCGCCGACCTCCTCGGCAATCTCGTGCACCGACGTACGGAACGCGTCGTCGTTCGACATGATGCCGAAGGTCCGGTTGCCGAGCGCCACGACCATGGCGCCGGTCAGCGTCGCCACGTCCACGATCGCGTCGGGCTTCTCCTCGGAGGCGCGGGTGATCGCGTCCGCGAGGACGAGCCGGCCCTCGGCGTCGGTGTTCAGAACCTCGACGGTCTTGCCGCTGTACATGCGCAGGACGTCGCCGGGGCGCGTCGCGGTGCCCGACGGCATGTTCTCGGCGAGCGCCAGCCAGCCGGTCACATTGACCTGGAGGCCGAGGCGGGCCGCCGACACGACGGCGGCGAGGACGGCCGCGGCGCCGCTCATGTCGCACTTCATCGTCTCGTTGTGGCCCGGCGGCTTGAGCGAGATGCCGCCCGAGTCGTAGGTGATGCCCTTGCCGACCAGTGCGATCGTCTTCTTCGCCTTGGCGTGCGTGTACTCCAGGCGTACGAGGCGCGGGCCGTGCTCCGAGCCCTGGCCGACGCCGAGGAGGCCGCCGTAGCCGCCCTTGACGAGCGCCTTCTCGTCGGTGACCTGGACCTTGACGCCGTGCTCCTTGCCGACCGCGGTGGCGATGGCGGCGAAGGTCTCCGGATACAGGTCGTTCGGCGGGGTGTTGACCAGGTCGCGGGCGCGGTTGATCTCCTCGGTCAGCGAGATCGCGCGCTCGACCGCCGCCTTGTGCGCCTTGTCGCGCGGCTTCGCGCCGAGCAGGGTGACCTCGCCGAGCGGCTGCTTCACACCGCTGTCGCGCTTGTCGCCCTTGCCGCCCGTGGACTTGGCGGACTTCTCGGTGCCGCGGTACGCGGTGAAGGCGTACGCGCCGAGCAGCGCGCCCTCCGCCACGGCCTCGACGTCCTCGGCCGCCTCCGTGGGCAGCGCGAACGCGGCCTTCTTGGCGCCGGAGAGGGTGCGGGCGGCGACACCGGCGGCCCGGCGGAGGGTCTCGGCGCCGTACGCCTCGTCCTTCTCCGGGGCCGTACCGAGGCCGACCGCGATGACGATCGGGACCTTGAGGCCGGACGGCGCGGGGAGCTTGGTCGCCTCGCCCTCGGCACCAGTGGCGCCGAGGGACTCCAGGACGGAGGCGAGCTTGCCGTCGTACGCCTTGTCCACGGCCTCGGCGCCCGGCGCGACGGCCGGCCCCTTGGCTCCCTTGGCGACGCCGACGACGATCGCGTCGGCGCGCAACGTCGCCGCGCCGGCTGTGCTGAGAGTGAGAGCAGTCACGGTGGTGAAATCTCGCTTCCATAGAAGTTCTTCGGCGGAAGCCGGTCATTCGCAGGGCCGGCCGTGCCCACCGCATCGTAAATCGGCCCGCGGAGCACCTGGAGCGAGCCTACGCGCGGTGTTCACGTTCACTCACAGCGGCGGGCGTGCTCGGCCGTCTCGGCATGTGGTCCGCATGTGGTCTGCTGGAGCGGGCCATCCGCCCGACGATCATGAACCGAGCGCGAGGGACCCGGAACAGCCGTGAAGACCCGACTCTTTGTCCTGGCCCTGCTGCTGCTCGTGGGCGGCTGCTCCGGCCCGCCCGACGACGACGTCCGGGGCGGCGCCGAGGAGGGTCCGAGCGGCGGCGCCGGGGAGCGCTGGCGGCCCGAGCCGGGGGTCGGCTGGCAGTGGCAGCTCAGCGGCGCGCTGGACCCCACCGTGGACGTCCCCGTCTACGACATCGACGGCTTCGACCACCCCGCGTCGGCCGTCGCCGATCTCCACGACCGGGGCCGCAAGGTCATCTGCTACCTCTCCACCGGCGCCTGGGAGGAGTTCCGGCCGGACGCCGGGAAGTTCCCCAAGTCCGTGCTGGGCAAGGGAAACGGCTGGGACGGTGAGCGCTGGCTGGACATCCGCCGCACCGACGTCCTGGGCCCGTTGATGGCCGAGCGGATCGACATGTGCGAGAGGAAGGGCTTCGACGCGGTGGAGCCCGACAACATGGACGGCTACCGAAACCCCACGGGCTTCCCCCTCACCGCCGCCGACCAGCTCCGCTACAACCGGCTCGTCGCGCGCCTCGCCCACGAACGCGGGCTGTCCGTCGGCCTCAAGAACGACCTCCCCCAAATCCCGGAGCTGGTCGGGGACTTCGACTTCGCGGTCAACGAGCAGTGCGCGCAGTACGAGGAGTGCGCCGAACTCACGCCGTTCATCGAGGCGGGCAAGGCGGTCTTCCACGTGGAGTACGAGCTGCCGACGCGGGAGTTCTGTCCCGAGGCGAGGCGGCTGAAGCTGAGCGCGATGCTGAAGGAGTACGAACTGGGCGTCTGGCGCCGGGCCTGCTGAGCCGGACCGGCGGACCGGCGGTTCGGCGCCCGGCGGTTGACGGGCCGTCAGCCCAGGGTCAGGACGATCAGGGCCGCCGTCGCCGCCGTCTCGGCGAGGCCGCCGAAGACGTCCCCGGTGACGCCGCCGAAGCGGCGCACGCAGTGCGCGAGGAGCAGGTGCGCGGCGCCGAGACCGGCCGCGAGGGCCAGGACGTGGTGCAGGGCGCCGTACGCCCCGAACAGACCGCCGCACACCGCCGCGGACACCGCCGCCACCAGGAGCGCCGCGAGCACCGCCGCCCGCGCGGGCACGGAGCCCGCGACGGCGGCCCCCAGACCCTCGGGGCGCGCGGGCGGTACGCCCGGACGCGCGGCCAGCGTGAGCGCGAGCCGCGCCGTGACGGCCGCGAGGGCGGCGGCGACGGCGCCGTACGCCCAGCCCTCGTCGTACAGCTCGGTCAGCGCGGCGACCTGCCCCAGCAGGACGAACAGCAGGGTGATCACACCGAACGGCCCGATGTCCGACCGCTTCATGATCCGCAGCGCCTCCCCGGCCGGCTTCGCGCTGCCGAGTCCGTCGGCGGTGTCGGCCAGGCCGTCGAGATGCAGCCCCCGGGTGAGCGCGGCCGGGACGGCGGTGGTGGCGACGGCGGCGAGCAGCGGCGCTGAGCCCGCCAGGAGCAGCAGGCCGCCCACGGCGGCGGCGCACAGCCCGACGACGAGGCCGGCCAGCGGCGCCGCGAGCATCCCCGCACGGGCGGCCTCGCGGTCCCAGCGGGTCACCCGGACCGGGAGCGCGGTGAGCGTGCCGAAGGCGAACCGGATGCCGTCGGCGGCGGCCTGCGTCGAACGTGGGGCGCTCATCGCGCGAACAGTAGCCGGGCGGGGGTGAGCGCTCGGACGGGGCCCTGGGCCGGCCCCGGAGGGGGCTTCGGCCGGACCCGGACCCTCAGCCGGTAAGTTGCCCCATAAGCATGTAAAAGCCTTGAAAACGGGAGGGGCGTGGCATGGGTTCCTGGTTCCACCAGAACTTCGTCGAGCCGGGCAAGCTCCCCATGCTGCTCGCGCTGGTCGCCTTCGTACTGACCTTCGCGATCACGCGGATGATCACCCGTCTGATCCGCGCGGGGAAGGGGCCGTTCCGGAACGTCAGACCCGGCGGGATGCACATCCACCACGTGGTGCCCGGTGTGATCCTCATGGTGATCGGCGGCTTCGGCGCGGTCGGCAGCGGCAGGCACGGCGTCGGGGCGGCGGTGTGGGCGGTGATCTTCGGGATGGGCGCCGGTCTGGTCCTCGACGAGTTCGCGCTGATCCTGCATCTGGACGACGTGTACTGGACCGAGCAGGGCCGGCAGAGCGTGGAGGTCGTGATCCTCGCCGCGGCGCTGGCGCTCCTGGTCCTGAGCGGCTACTCGCCGCTCGGCGTCGACTCGCTGTCGGCGGAGGAGCGGCAGGACCGGGTCTCGCTGCTGATGAGTCTCGCCATCAGCTTCGTCTTCGTCCTCGTCACGCTGCTCAAGGGGAAGCTGCCGATGGCGCTCGTGGGTGTGCTGGTGCCCCCGGTGGCGATCATCGGCGCGCTGCGGCTCGCGCGACCGGGCTCGGTCTGGGCCCGCCGGTTCTACCGCCGCCGCCACCGGGCGCGGGCCCGGATGACGCTGCGCGCGTACCACCGCGACCGCCGCTGGTCCGGGCCGCGCCGCCGAGTCCAGGACTGGATCGGCGGAGCCCCGAACGACGAGCTGAACCGGGCCGCGACGCCCGATCCGCCGCGCTGAGTCGCGTCCTCCAGCGCGCACACCGCCACGACCAGCAGGATCGCCGCCAGATGCTCACGGCCCGCGAGGTTGTCCTTGAACGCGACCTCCAGGATCGCGACCAGTGTCACCAGCGCCGCCGTGAACCAGGCCCGGTAGTGCCAGCACACATAGACCGCCAGTCCCACGACCGCCGCCGACGGGCCGGTGTCGATCACCGAGGCGTTCGATTCGGGGAGGCCGACGGGACCGACGGCCCCGTGCGGGCCGAGCGTGACGGCCACGCGCGCGTAGAAGGTGCCCGCGAGCGTCGCGGCGTACGCGATCAGCAGCGTGCGCCACCTGCCCACGCAGATCTCCGCGATCCCGAAGGCCAGCAGGATCTGCGCCAGCGCGCCCCACACGGGCAGGTCGAGCGCCGGTACGAACAGCGACAGCGGCGTACGGAGCAGGGCGAGCCACAGCGGGTCCTCCGCCCGCACGCCGCCGAGGTCCAGCACGGGCCGCAGGCCCCACGACTGGTTCTGGGCGATCTGGAGCAGGGCCGTCAGACACACCGCCGCCAGCGTCATGGGGATCGCCCGCCAGGTCCGCCGCGCCAGCGCGCTCCGTACGGTCCGCAGCGGCACGCCCCACTCACGGCGGGCGGCCCGGACCACGCTCGACCGGATTGATCCCGCTTCTCCCATGAAGCGGGATCATATGAGGCTTATGTCAGGCCTGTTCGCCCGGCGTGCGGTCGCGCGACCGCACGGACGGAAGGACTTCAGGATGTACGGCTCCGAGACCTGCCCCGCTCGCCACCGGGGGCCGCGCCGCCGTCCCCGCACGCGCCGTCGCTCCACGAGGCGGGCGACGAACGCCCGTGTTCGGCGCAGAGCCCCTGGGGCGTGTCCGTGAAGTCCCGCCCGGCCCGCGCCGCCGCGGTGACCTCGGCCACCGCCACGGCGGGCGGCGCCTCGCCGCGTTGTCGTCGGTCGGCCACGTACGGCCGGTCCGCCGACAACGCCGGTCCGCCGCCGTGCGACGCACCGCACCAAACGCCGCGGGCCCCGCCCCTTCGGGCGGACGGCGCCACTTCGCGGACACGACCTAGGTGATGTCCTCGACGCCGGCGCTCTCCGCCCCCGCTTCCGCGGGCTCCGGCGTCTCCGGCCGCTGTGGAAGTTCCGCCGCCAGCGCCGCCGCGGCCTGCACCATCGGCAGCGCCAGCAGCGCGCCCGTCCCCTCGCCCACGACCACTCCGTGGTCGAGCAGCGGAGTGATCGCCATCCGGTCCAGCGCCTTCCCCTGCGCCGGCTCCCCGCTCACCTGGCCCGCGAGCCACCAGTCCGGCGCCCGGAACGCCGCCCGCTGGCCGACCAGCGCGCACGCCGACGAGACGACGCCGTCCAGGATCACCGGCATCCGGCGCACCGCGCTCTGCAGCAGGAAACCGGTCGTCGCCGCCAGATCCGCACCGCCGACCGTCGCCAGCAGCTCCAACTGGTCACCGAGCACCGGCCGCGCCCTGCGCAGCGAGTCCCTGATCGCCGCGCACTTGCGCATCCACGCCAGGTCGTCGATCCCCGCGCCGCCGCGCCCCGTGACCACGGACGCGTCCGTGCCGCAGAGCGCCGCGATCAGGGCGGCGGCCGGAGTCGTACCGCCGACGCTCAGATCGCCGAGGACGACCAGATCCGTGCCGGAGTCGGCCTCCTCGTCGGCGATCGCCATGCCGAGCCGTACGGCCTCCTCGGCCTCCTCGATCGTCAGCGCGTCCTCGACGTCGATACGCCCGCTGCCGCGCCGCACCCGGTGACGTACGACCTCCGCGGGAAGCAGCTCCGGATCGCAGTCCAGACCGGCGTCCACGATCCGTACCGGCACCCCCGCCCGGCGCGCCAGCACGGCCACCGGGCTCTCGCCCTCCAGTACCGCGCGCACCAGCAGATGCGCGCTCCCGGCCGGGCGCGCCGAGACATTCAGCGAGGCGACACCGTGGTCACCGGCGAAGAGCACCACGCGCGGCTGCTCGATGGCCTTGACGGGCACGGTCGCCTGCGCGGCCGACAGCCACTCGGCCAGTTCGTCGAGCCGGCCCAGCGCGCCGGGCGGGACGATCAGCCGCTCGCGGCGTTCCTCGGCGTCACGCCGCAGACCGCCGTCGGGGCGCTCGATCAGGTCGGAGAAGTCGTCGAGATTCAGCGAGCTCATTCGCGGAACAGTACCGGCAGCCCGCCCACTCGCACCGGCCCGCCCGCCGTCAGCCGCGCAGGGTGAGGGCCTGCCCGGCGACGACCAGCAGGAGGTGCTCGCACTCGGCGCCCACGGCCGCGTTCAGCCGCCCCAACTCGTCGCGGAAACGCCGGCCCGACGCCGTCGCCGGCACGACGCCCGAGCCGACCTCGTTGGTCACCAGGACCACCGTGCGCCGCGTCGCGCGCACGGCGCCGACCAGTTCGCCCGTCCGCTCCCGCAGTGCCTCCTCGCCGCCCGCGCCCCACGCCGCGTCGTCCCAGGCGCCCACCCGGTCCATCGCGTCCGTCAGCCACAGCGACAGGCAGTCGACGAGCACCGGCGGGCCCTCACCGGCCAGCAGCGGCACCAGGTCGCAGGTCTCGGCGGTCCGCCAGGAGCCCGGGCGGCGGTCTCGGTGCGTCGCGACCCTGGCCCGCCACTCCGGGTCGCCGTCGCGGGCGCCGCCCGTCGCGACGTACAGCACGCCGGGAAAGGCGGCCAGCCGCCGCTCGGCCTCGAAGGACTTGCCGGAGCGGGCACCGCCCGTCACCAGGGTGCGGCGCGGCAGGTCGGGGACGGCGTGGTACTCGCCGACCGTCAGCGTCGTCCCGTCCGGCACGGCCCGCGCGCCCGCCGCCGCCAGCCTGCGGTCCAACTCGGCGCCCGGCGGCACCTCGTGGCCGATGTGGACGGCGATGACGTCGGTGGCCGGACCCACGAGTCCGGCGGCGCGCAGCCGGGCCAGGGCGTCGGGGCGGCCGGTCACATCCGCGACGAGCATGTCGTACGGGGCGGGCCCGGCGGCCCGTACGGAGCGGGCGCCGCCGTCGCCGTTGCCCGCCGGGAGCCCCGCCGGGGCGCCGCCCGGGGGCAGATACAGCAGCCGCTCGCCGTCGGGTGCCGTCACCTCGTACCCCGTACCGGGGGAGTCCATCGGCACGGCCCGCACCCGGTGCCCGCTGATCAGCGTCAGCACCCGACCGTCGGCGACACGTCCGGCGGTCGGCAGTCCGGCGGGCAGCTCGACCGCCGGACCGTCGTGCGGGTGCGTGAGCAGCACCTGCCGTACGCCGCTGAGTGAGTGCCCGGCCCGCGCGGCGGCCAGCGCCGCACCGGGGGTGAGGTCGAGCAGCACCGCGCCGTCCACGAGCAG
>NZ_JARJHW010000231.1:0-10620 GCF_040560175.1 Streptomyces panacea | reverse complement strand
GCTCGGAGATGTGTATAAGAGACAGCGTCGGGGCCGCGGGGCCGTCGGACGTCGTCGCGAGGTGGAACGGCAGCGCGACGAGAGCGGCGGCGGCGCACGACAGACCGACCCCGGCGGCGGCCCGGAGCAGCCGGCGGCGGGAGGCGCTGCGGCGGATCGTCTCGTAGCGGAGCGGGGGCGGAGCGAGGCGGTCGGACGTGGGCCGCAGGATGACGGTCAGGGGGTCGTCGGGGTCGAACTCGGGCCCGTCGTCAGCGCGTGTGGTCAAGGCTTCTCCTCAGATGGGCGCGGAGCAGTTCGCGGGCCGCGTGGAGGTCGGCCTTGACGGTTCCTTCCTTGCGTCCGGTCAGCACGGACACCTCCCGGATCGGCATGTCGGCGTAGTAGTGCAGCAGGATCGGGACACGCAGCCGTTCCGGCAGCGACTGTACGAGCAGCCGTACGGAGGGGTCCGCCTGCTCGACATGCGCGCTGACGGCGACCTCCGAGGTGATACGGCGCATGGCCTTGCGTTCGCGCTCCAGTTTGCGCCAGTGGTCCCGGACGAGGTTGGCCGCGGTGACGTAGAGGAAGCCGCGCGGCTCCTGTACGGAGGTCCACCGGGACCAGAGCCGGGTGAACGCCTCCGAGGCGATCTCGTGGGCCGTCTCGTCGTCGTCGACCAGACGGCGGCACCAGCCGGCGAGGCGCGGGTAGAGGGCGGCGAACAGGTCGGACGCTGCCTTGTCGCGGGACCGTTTCAACGCTCTCCATGGTCGTGGCCGCATATGGGGCTCGTGGGGCTCGTGGGGCTCGTGGGGCTCGTAAGGAAGGAGCCCGGACCGAGGGCGTACGTTCCCTCGGCCCGGGATCGGATCCGGGACGGTGGGTCAGTGGCTGGACGCGGAGGTCATCGAGGCGAAGACGATGACGTTGTCGACGTAGCCGTCACCGGTACGCCGGCCGCCGCACGTGATGAGCCGCAGCTCCGGGCGGTCCACATCCCCGTAGACGTCGTCCGCCGGGAAGTCCGCCTTCGCGATCTTCCGTACGGAGCTGACGGCGAACACCGCCGCCGTGCCGTTCTCCAGGCGCGCCGTGATCGGGTCGCCCGGGCGCAGCCGCGAGAGATGCCGGAAGACCCCGTCGCCGTAAGTGCCCACCGTCACATGCCCGATGATCACCGATGGGCCTGTCTGACCCGGCGTCGGCGAGTGCCGGTACCAGCCCGCGCGGTCGTGTGCCGTGATCGGGGGCACCTGCATGGTGCCGTCCGACGCCAGACCCAGCCGCATGACGGGCGTGTCGACCCCGATGGCCGGGATCCGGAGTCCGACCGGGACGGAACGCCCGAGGGCCTTCGCCGCCCGCGCCCCCGTCGCCTTGTCGGCGAGGGGTGCGGGCGGTGTCGTACCGCTGTCGCGATCCTCGTTCGCGGCCCGGTCGGTACCGGGGCCGCCACAGCCCACGAGCAGCGAGGCCAGCGCGCCGGCGGTGAAGGCGCGCCTGGAGAGCGGGGTCACGCCCCGGTCGCTCGCCGGCGGCGTACGACGAAGACCGTCGCACCGCCGGCGAACAGGGCCGCGGCGCCGGTGCCGATCAGCACGCCGTCGGCCGAGCCGGACTCCCCGGACGCGGACGCCACTCCGGTGTCGGGCGCCCCCTCCGGTACGACCGCGACCTGGCCGGGAGCCTTGACCTTGGGCGGCACGGCGCTCGGGGTCTGGGCGGTGGTCGGCTCCGCCGAGCCGTCGGCGGGAGCCACGGAGGGCGTGGCTGCGGGCGTGGCGGCGGCGGTCGGAGGGGTGCTGGGGGCCTGGCTCGGGGACGCGTCGTCGGCGAACGCGGGCATCGCGCTCGCCAGCACGGCGGCGCTCGCGAGTGCCATGGCACTGAGGACAGTTCGGCGCATGAATCGCTCTCTTTCGTCGTCCGCCCGCCCAGGTACTCGGCGGGCGGGGCTTGCGGATCGGAGGGAGAGACGAGGCAGCGGCGGGGCGGGTTGTAAAGGAATGGCAAAGTCACTGGAGGGCCCGGCAGGGCCGTACGCGGGAGGGCGAGCGGTACGCGGTCATCCGCCGCGCGCCCGATTCCCGGCGCGGATACCCGGCGCGGATACCCGGCGGATGACCGCGCCGCGTGACCGTCAGCGGCGCCGGCGGACGTTGAGGCGGGCGGCCTGGCGTGTCAGGTGGTCGCGCTCGGCGAGGTTGGGCGCCTTTCGGGCCGCCTCGGCGTACAGCCGCGCCGCCGTCGCCAGGTCGCCGTCACGCTCGTGGAGGTACGCGGCCACCGCGGCGTGCCGGGGCAGCGAGTCGTCCAGTGGCGCGAGCGCCGCCAGGCCGGCCCGCGGTCCGTCGGCCTCACCGACGGCCACCGCCCGGTTGAGCAGGACGACCGGACTGTCGGTCAGGCGCGTGAGTTCGTCGTACCACTCGACGATCTGCACCCAGTCGGTCTCCTCGGCGGTGGGCGCGTCGGCATGGAGTGCCGCGATGGCGGCCTGGGCCTGGAACTCGCCCAGCCGGTCGCGGGCGAGGGCCGCCTGAAGGATCTCGACGCCCTCGGCGATCGACCCGGTGTCCCACCGGCCGCGGTCCTGCTCGGCGAGCGGCACCAGGCTGCCGTCGGGCGCGGTCCGGGCGGCGCGCCGGGCGTGGTGGAGCAGCATGAGGGCGAGCAGCCCCGCCACCTCGGGGTGGTCGATGGCGGCGGCGAGCTGCCGGGTGAGCCGGACGGCCTCGGCGGCGAGGTCGACGTCGCCGGAGTAGCCCTCGTTGAATACCAGGTAGAGGACGCGCAGCACGGTGGCGACGTCGCCGGGCCGGCCGAACCGCACGCGGGACACGATGCGCTTGGCCCGGCTGATGCGCTGGGCCATCGTCGCCTCGGGCACCAGGTAGGCCCGCGCGATCTGGCGGGTGGTCAGCCCGCCGACGGCGCGCAGGGTGAGGGCGACCGCGGACGAGGGCGTCAGCGACGGGTGGGCGCACAGGAAGTAGAGCTGGAGCGTGTCGTCCACCGTGGACGCGGGCCCGGGCGCCGGATCCTCGTCGACGAGGTCCTCGCGCCGACGGCGGGCGGCGTCCGCCCGGGTCGCGTCGAGGAACTTGCGCCAGGCCACCGTGACCAGCCAGCCCTTCGGATCCCCCGGAGGGTCGGCCGGCCAGACGCGGACCGCCTCGATCAGCGCCTCCTGTACGGCGTCCTCGGCCGCCGCGAAGTCGGCTCCGCGGCGGACGAGGATCCCGAGCACGCCCGGCGTGAGGCTCCGGAGCAGGACCTCGTTCATCCGGGAGGTCACTCCGTGACGGTGGGCGACACGCCGTAGAACGGGCGCAGTTCGAGCCACTCGTGGATCGGCTTCCCGCCCGCGCCCGGGGCGGCGGACAGTTCCCCCGCCAGTTCGACGGCGCGCTCGTAGTTGTCGACGTCGATCACCATCCAGCCGGCGATGAGGTCCTTCGTCTCGGCGAACGGTCCGTCGGTGACCGGCGGGCGCCCTTCGCCGTCGTACCGCACGAACGTCCCCTCGGAGGCGAGAGCCTGGCTGTCGACGAACTCGCCGGTCCCTTCGAGCCGGGCGGCGAAGTCGTTCATGTACTGGACGTGGGCCGAGATCTCCTCGGGCGTCCACCGGTCCATGGGGACGTCGTTGACCGCCGCCGGGGCGCCGCGGTAGTGCTTGAGCAGCAGGTACTTGGCCATGGTGTTTCTCCTCGGTACTGGTGCGGCCCATTGTGGTCGCGTTCACTGCGGGGACGGAGCCGGCCACGGGTTCTCGACATCTCCGTCCAAGATTTTTCTCAGATCTCGTGGATGAGCCCGACGGCCACGGCCCGTCACGGCGGATCCGGCGCCACCGGCGATCCGTCGGCCCATCCCCGTGACGGGAGTTACGGGACGGCCCGCCGGTCCAGGGGCGACGATCCGGGGCGGCGGCCCGGGCGGCGGCCCGGGCGGCAGTCATGCGTGCGGGCTCGGAACGTCTCCGCCGCTACGACGAGCAGCGGGTGCGGCAAACGCTGCGGGACTCCCTCTCCACGCGGCACACGTCCGATCCTCGTGCTCGACCGCGAACACGTCGAACACGTCGAACACGTACGTCGAATACGTCGAATACGTCGCGGTCCGGCCCTCCGAAGGCGGGCAGTGGCTGGAGCGCTTCCACCCCGCTCCGCACGTTCACGCCCGAGGGGGTGTCCGCCCGAGGGGCGGGGCCCGCGGCTGGTGCGGTGCGTCGCAAGGCTGAGGACCGGCGTTGTCGAAGCCACCCCCCGGCGCTCGGATCCCCCCACGGCGGGAAATGTCCTGGCTCTTGACAGAACCCGCGCCGGATTACAGCCTATGGCAACGTTGTCAGACGGTCTGTGCAGGCCGTTTGTTCTTGAGGGCTCCCCCGAAATGGATCACGTCACTCATGCCGAACCAGTCATCTCAACCTTCCCGCAGGGCAGTTGTCGCAACCGGCTCGACCTTGCTCGCCGGCTTCGGCCTCGGGGTCGCGCTCCCCGGAACGACTCACGCCGCCGGCGCCGTCACCGCTGACGCCACCCGCGGCCGGGGCGAACTCGCCGCGTACCGCCCGGTCCAGGTGTCGTCGGTCGACTACGCGCCCACCCCCGCCGAGTTCGTGGTCGACAAGCTCAACTCCCCCGGTGTGAAGGGCAGCGGCTGGCGCGCCGCCGCGGGCGACCCGCAGTGGATCTCCGTCGACCTCCAGGCCGAGTGCACGGTCGACTCCGTCCGGCTCACCTTCGAAGCCACCGCGGACGACCCGGTCTTCACCCCGTCCCCCAACGGCAGTCCCCGCGACAACACGACCGGGCAGGAGATCCTCTCCAGCTGCGCGGTGGCCTTCACCATCGAGACCTCCCGCGACCGCCGTACCTGGACCACGGTCCACCGCACCACCGCCGGCACCGGCGGGGTCGCCGAGATCGAGCTGGACAAGGCCACCACGGCGCGCTGGGTACGGATGACGGTCACGAAGCGCTCGAACGCCAACCCGCTGGGGCTCAACGGTTTCGAGGTGTACGGCTCCGCCAAGGGCCACCGCCCCGCCGCCACCGGGTGGACCGACTGGGGCACCCACGACCACAAGGCCCCCGCGCTGGCGGTCGCCGGGGACGGCACCGTACCGCTGGAGTCCGGCTGGACCCTGACCATGGACGACTGGGCGGGGGCCGAGGGCGCCGAACTGTCCCGGCCGAAAGTCGACACCAGCCACTGGCTGCCCGCGACCGTCCCCGGTACGGTCCTCGGCTCGCTGGTGGACCAGGGCCATCTGCCCGACCCCGTCGAGGGCATGAACAACCTGCACATCCCGGAGGCGCTGTCGCGCCACTCGTGGTGGTACCGCCGCGGTTTCCGGCTGCCGCACGGTCTGCGCACCGGCGCCGGGCGCCACGTCTGGCTGGAGTTCGACGGTGTGAACCACCGGGCGGACATCTGGCTCAACGGCGAGCGGGTCGGCGACGTGACGTACCCCTTCGCCCGCTCCGCGCACGACGTGACACCCCTGCTGGCGGCCGACGGCGAGCAGACGCTGGCCGTACGGATCACGCCCATGCCCTTCCCCGGCAGCCCCGGTGACAAGAGCGAGGCCGGCCTGGCCTTCGTGGACGCGGGCGCCAACATGATGAACCGCAACTCGCCGACGTACCTGGCCGCTTCGGGCTGGGACTGGATGCCGGCCGTCCGCGACCGGGTCTCCGGTATCTGGAACCATGTGCGGCTCCGCTCGACCGGTCACGCCGTCATCGGCGACCCGCGTGTCGACACCACCCTGCCCGGCCTGCCCGACACGGGCACCGCCGAGGTGACGGTCGTCGTACCGGTGCGCAACGCCGACACCGCCGAGCGGCGCGTGACGGTCACCGCGTCGTTCGACGGCGTACGGGTCTCCCGCACCGTCAGCGTGCCGGGCGGCGGGAGCACCGACGTCGTCTTCGCGCCGGCCGACCACAAGGAGCTGCGGGTGCGTAATCCCCGGCTGTGGTGGCCCAACGGCTACGGCGAGCCCGCGCTGCACGACCTCACTCTCGTCGCCACCGCCGACGGGAAGGAGAGCGACCGGCGCACCACGCGCTTCGGTATCCGGCAGTTCGGCTACGAGTACGCGGTGCCGCTGCCGTTCGGCGGCGGGACCGACGCGTACACGCAGACGGTCGGGCTGGGAGCGCGGAAGGCGCGCTACGTGCGGGTCCGGTGCCTGACGCGCGCCACCGAGTGGGGCTCCTCGCTGTGGGGTCTGTCGGTGATCGACAGCGCCGCGCCGGGCACCGACCTGGCTCTGCGCAGGACGGCCACCGCCTCGTCCGTGGACGAGCCGGCGCACGGGGCCGCCAACGCCACCGACGGGGACGCTAAGACCCGCTGGGCCTCGGCGTTCGAGGACGACCACTGGATCCAGGTGGACCTCGGCGCGCCGGTCTCCTTCGACCGGGTGGACCTGGTGTGGGAGCAGGCGTACGCGAAGACGTACGTCGTCCAGGTCTCCGACGACGGCGAGACGTGGACGGACGCGGAGTCGGTCGACAACTCCGCGGTGCCGCTGCCGTTCAAGAACGCCAACGCCAGTCTGCAGAGCGTCGACACCGGCGCCCGCGAGGCCCGTTACGTCCGGCTCAACGGCGGTGAGCGCGCCACCAGTTGGGGTTCCTCGCTGTGGAGCCTGTCGGTGATCGACAGTGCCCGGCCGGGCACCGACCTCGCCCTGCACAAGAACGCCACCGCCTCCACGGAGGACGGCGACAGCAAGGCGGCCAACGCCACCGACGGCAGGGCCGACACCCGCTGGTCCTCCGCCTACGAGGACAACCAGTGGATCCAGGTGGACCTCGGCGCGCCGGTCTCCTTCGACCGGGTGGTCGTCGTGTGGGAGCCCGCCTACCCCAAGACGTACGTCATCCAGATCTCCGACGACGGCGAGACATGGACGGACGTGAAGTCCGTCGACAACACCCCGGAGCCGCTGAAGATCAGCGTGAACGGTGTACGGGTCTTCTGCCGGGGCGGCAACTGGGGCTGGGACGAACTGCTGCGCCGGATGCCGGCCGAGCGGATGGACACGGCGGTGCGCATGCACCGGGACATGAACTTCACCATGATCCGCAACTGGCTCGGCAGCAGCAACCGCGAGGAGTTCTTCGCCAGTTGCGACGAGTACGGGCTGCTCGTGTGGAACGACTTCCCGAACGCCTGGGCCATGGACCCGCCGGACCACGACGCGTTCAACACCCTGGCGCGCGACACCGTACGCCGCTACCGCACGCACCCCAGCGTCGTCCTGTGGTGCGGCGCCAACGAGGGCAACCCGCCCGCGGCGATCGACAACGGCATGCGGGAGGCGGTCCAGGCGGAGGCGCCGGGCATCTTCTACCAGAACAACTCGGCCGGCGGCATCATCTCCGGCGGCGGCCCGTACGGCTGGGTGGAGCCGGAGCGCTACTTCTCCCGTTCCACCTACGGCGGGGGCCACTTCGGCTTCCACACGGAGATCGGCATGCCCGTGGTCTCCACGGCGGAGAGTGTGCGCAGTCTGGTCGGCGACGAACCGGAGTGGCCGATCGGCGAGGCGTGGTATTACCACGACTGGAGCACCCGGGGCAATCAGGCCCCGCAGAACTACCGCGCCGCCATCGAGGCACGGCTGGGCACTGCCGGTGACCTGGACGACTTCGCGCGCAAGGCGCAGTTCGTCAACTACGAGAACACCCGCGCCATGTTCGAGGCGTGGAACGCCAACCTCTGGAAGGACGCCAGCGGCCTGATGCTGTGGATGTCCCACCCGGCCTGGCACAGCACGGTGTGGCAGACGTACGACTACGACTTCGACGTCAACGGCACGTACTACGGCGCCCGCAAGTCGTGCGAAGCCGTTCATGTGCAGGCGGATCCGCAGAAGTGGGACGTCATCGCCGTCAACCACACCGCGCGCGGGCTGAAGGGCGTCACGGTCACGGCGCGGCTGTACGACCTGTCCGGCCGCCTGCTCGGTTCGACCCGTCGTACGACCGTGGACGTCGCCTCGTCGAGCACGGCCGCCGCGTTCACGGCGGCCTTCGGGGCGGAGCTGCCGGATCTGCATCTGCTGCGGTTGAGTCTGGAGGACAGCGGAGGCAGGTCGCTGTCGGAGAACACGTACTGGCGCTACCGCGAACCGGCCGACATGCGGGCGCTGAACAAGACCAGGCCGGTCAAGGTCACCGCCGACCTCGGCCATGTCTCCCGGTCGGGCGAGCGGCGCACGATGACCGTGACGGTACGCAACAGGGGCACGGTGGTCGCCTCGATGCTGCGGCTGTCGCTGCTGGACGCCAAGGACGGCCGTCGGGTGCTGCCCACGCTGTACGGGGACAACTACCTGTGGCTCCTGCCCGGTGAGTCGCGGACGGTGACGCTGGACTGGCCCGCGAAGGCACTGCGGTCGGGGCGCACGGCGCTGCGGATCGAGGGGTACAACAGCGCGGAGTCGGTGGTGCGGGCGTAGCGGCGAAGCTGTGGCGCGGTGCCCTGGACGCGGCGGAAGTCGCGCCCGGGGCGCCCGCGCTCTCCCCCAAGTCGGCACGCCCGACCGTAAAGAACTGGCGGGCCGGGGCCGCACGGACGACCATGGCACGCATGAGTGACCAACCCGCACGCTGGAGCCAGGCGACCGTCCACCCCGACATGTGGGCCGACCCGGACGACGACCCCCGCGACAGCGACGCGACCGCCCCGGACGGCGAACTCGCGACGCTCCAGGACTTCCTGACGAGCTATCGCATGACCCTGCGGATGAAGTGCGAGGGCCTGGACGCGGAGCAACTGGCCCGTCGGTCGGTTCCGCCGTCGACGATGTCGCTGCTCGGCCTGGTCCGCCATCTCGCCGAGGTGGAACGGGACTGGCACAACTGGATCCGCGACGGCGATCCGCTGCCGAAGCTGTACGGCGAGGGGGACGGGGACTTCGACGGGGCTGTCGCCGAGCAGGCCGAGGTCGACGCCGCGTACGCCGCTCTGGCGCGCGAACAGGACTCGACCGACGCCGCGTTGGCCTCGCACCCGGATCTGGGTGAGCGCCTGGGGAAGGACGCGATCGCGGTGCGGGAGCTGATGGTGCACAGGATCGACGAGTACGCCCGGCACTGCGGCCACGCCGATCTGTTGCGCGAGTGCGTCGACGGACGGGTGGGTCAGTGACGAGTGCCGGGGGCTCCCGCGGATCGCGGTGACCGACGCTCCCGGCGTGCGCGGGCCGCCGTGACCGGGGGGCGATCCGGCCGTGAACCGGAGCCGCCCTCCCGGCGCCCGAGCGGCGGCTCGAAACCTTCCTGGCCGGGCAGCGGGCCGGGCAGCGGGCCGGGCAGCGGGCCGGGCAGCGGGCCGGGCAGCGGGCCGGGAAAACGGCCGTACCCGGGCCGAGGGCCCGTCCGGCGAGGCGTCGGGGATCCTCGCCCGGCTCCGCGGGACCGCGCTGCTCGCCGCCACCGATCCCGGCCTCCTCCCAGGATCGTGCCGACTCCGTAGCGCGCCGTCCCGCGTGGACCTCGGCGCGGCGGCCCGGCGGGGCACACCGGTACGGACGGCCCGACCGGGGCCACGTACCGACCGCGACCGGCCTGTACGCTGCGTACATGCAGCCGTCCGTCCCCTCCTCCCAGGCGGGTTCCGCGCGGTCGGGCCCCGTCGCGGCCCCCGCCCAGCGCGGACTCCTGACGGAGCGCATCGCCCGTCGGCTGGAACACGACATCAGGTCCGGCGAGATCGCCGTCGGGACGAAGCTCCCCTCGGAGCGCGAGCTGGCCGCCCAGTTCGGTTCCAGCAGGAATGTCGTACGCGAGGTGCTGAGGCGGCTGGAGGCCCAGCATCTGATCGAAGTCGCCCCGGGACGCGGCTCCTTCGTCCTCGAACAGTCCTCGGGGCAGGCACGGGGGTACGACGCGTTGTACCGGGCGGGGCGCCCCACCGTCCGGCAGCTCATCGAGGCGCGGATCCCGCTGGAGGTCGAGATGGTCCGGCTGGCGACACAGCGGGCCACGGACCAGGACATCGCGGCGATGCGGTCCGCGCGGGACGCCCTGGAGTCGGCGACCGATGTCGTCGTCAAGGCCCAGGCCGACATGGACTTCCACGACGCCGTCGCGGTGGCGAGCAAGAACCCGGTCCTGCGGATCATGCTGTCCTCGATCAGCGGGATGATGTTCGAGATGATGCTCCGCTCGAACTCCGATCCGTCGATCAGTGAGCCCGGCGTGCCGCACCACCCGGAGATCTTCGAGGCGGTCGAGGCGCGGGACGTGGACCTCGCGTGCGCGCGGATGCGGGAGCACCTGATGCTGGGCCTGCGTACCTACGGTCCGGATCTCGACGTTCAGGTCGACACCATGGCGCGCAACCACATCGAGACGCTGCTGGGCCAGACCGAAGGGCGTCAGGGCAGCGGCAGAACGGGCGAATAGCCCTGCGACGGTCCGGCAAAATTCTCTTCAGGGGCTGGTCGACGTGCCGCTTCTGCTGTTACGGTCCCGTCTGAACCAACTGGTCCTACCAGTTGGACCAGGCCGGGCGGGACCGACCGGCACGCGACACGCACCACGCGATACCGCAGAGAGACGAGGACGAAGATGTCCACGAGCAGCCAGCCGATGGGCCGGC
>NZ_JARJHW010000230.1:0-10795 GCF_040560175.1 Streptomyces panacea | reverse complement strand
GGCAGGAGTGTGGGCGGTTGGAGGTGCCGCTGGACTATCGGGAGCCCGGTGGGGAGAAGGTGACGCTCGCCGTGAGCCGGGTGCGCAGTGAGCGGCCCGAGGCGCGGCGGGGGGTGCTGCTGATGATTCCCGGGGGGCCCGGTGGGTCCGGGGTGCAGGCGCTGGCCCGGAAGGGGAAGGCGTTGCAGGGGGAGATGGACGGGGCGTACGACATCGTGAGTTTCGATCCGCGCGGGGTCGGTGGGAGTACGACCGCGAGTTGCGGGCTCGACGCGGACGACCGGTATCTGGCGAAGCTGCGGTCCTGGCCCGGTGCCGACGGGCAGATCGGTGAGAACGTGGCCCGTTCGCGCCGTACCGCCGAGGCGTGCGACGAGAACGGGGGCGCGGTGCTGCGGAGTTTCACCTCCGCCAACGAGGTGCGGGACATCGAGCGGTTCCGGCAGGCGCTTGGGGAGGAGAAGCTGTCGGCGTGGGGCAGCTCGTACGGGACGTACATCGGGGCCGTGTACGCGCAGAAGTACCCGGACCGCACGGACCGTTGGCTGCTGGACAGCAGCGGCGACCCGGACCACACACGGGTCGAGCAGGGCTGGATGGCGAACACGTCGCGGGCCGTGGAGGACCGCTTCCCCGACTTCGCGGCCTGGGCCGCCGACCCGGCCCGTGACGCGGAGGGCGAGGGACTCCGGCTCGCCGAACAGGCCGAGGACGTACGGCCGTTGTTCCTGGCGCTCGCGGCGCGACTGGACCGCGCGCCGAAGGAGTCGACCACCGAGGGCAACCCGCTGACCGGCAACATGCTGCGGCAGGCGTTCCTCAACGGCCTCTACAGCGACTCGGTCTTCCCCCAGCTGGCGCGGCTCGTCCGGGCCGCCCAGGACCCGGCCGCCACACCCGTCCTGACCCCGGAGGTCACCCAGCCGCTGCGCGACGAGGACGCGGCGGTCGTGATCGGCGTCGTCTGCAACGACGTGCGCTGGCCCACCTCCGTCGGCGCGTACGCGCGGGCCACGAAGGAGGACCGCGCCCGCTATCCGCTCACCGCGGGCATGCCCCGGAATGTCGGGCCCTGTGCCTTCTGGAAGAGCGATTACACGGACAAGCCGACCCGCGTCACGGACCGGGGCCCGTCCAACATCCTGATGATCCAGAGCCTGCGGGACCCGTCCACGCCGTACTTCGGTGGTCTGAAGATGCGTGAGGCGCTGGGCGACCGGGCCAGGCTCATCACCGTCGACCAGGGCGGTCACGGGATGTATCTGGGCAACGGCAACGCGTGCGGCGACACCAAGGTCACCACGTTCCTGAAGACGGGCGAGCGGCCCGAGCGGGACGTGTACTGCGCGAGTTGAGCCGGGGTTAGGGCCGGTCCCCGGCCCTAACCCGACTTGCCGAACAGCTGGGTCCAGTACGTGGCCATCTCGCCGCCGCCGCGGAGGCCGATGCCTATGTGGGTGAAATCCGGCTTGAGGATGTTGGCGCGGTGTCCGGGGCTGTCCATCCAGCCCTGGACCACCTCGGCGGCGGAGCGCTGGCCGCACGCGATGTTCTCGCCGATGCCCCGGTGTGTGCAGCCCGCGGCGGCGGCCCGGTCCCACGGCTGCCGGCCGTCGGGGCTCGTGTGGGAGTAGAACGCCCGCGCGACCATGTCGTCGCTGTGTGCCTGCGCGGCCGTCGTCAGCCGGGGGTCGCCGGCCAGGGGGCGCAGGCCGGCGGCCGTACGCTCCGCGTTCGTGAGCGTGACGACGTCGGACGTGACGGCCGCCAGGCCGTGCGGGGTCAGCGGGCGGGCCCACACCGCCGTCCAGTAGATGTCGCCGCCGGGGGCCGGGGCGTGGGCGATGCCCACCTCCGCGAGGGCGGGGTCGCGCACCGTACGGCCCATGCGGGTGTCGGTGAGGCAGTACGCCAGGAAGTCGGCTTCCGTACGAGGGCCGGAGACCAGGTGCTCGGCGACGGTCAGATAGGCGTATCCGTGGGACAGGACCCGCTGGTAGAGGGAGGCACCGCCCGAACGGCCCGGTCCGGGGGTGGCGTCGAGCCGGCCCTTGGCGGCCATGGCGGCGCAGTGTGCCTGTGCCGCCGCCGCGAGACGGGCGTCGGACGTGACGGGCGGCGCGCCGGACCGTGACCGTTCGGCGTTGACGAGAGCGGTGAAGCCCCCCTCGGAAGTACGGCCGGGGCTGGGGCTGGGGCGGTCCTCTGCCACCTCGATACCGAAATCGCGCGCGACCCCGGCCAGCCCGTCCGCGTAACCCTGGCCCAGGGCCCGCAGCTTCCACCCACCGCCCCGGCGGTAGAGCTCCGCGAGCAGCAGCACGCTCTCGTGCGTCGGGCGCTGTGGTGTGAACCGGGCGAGACCGCGGCCGGCGCTCCCCGTCACCGACAGGGTGGGCGCGGGCAGCCGTCCGAGCGGTATCGCCGGGTCGGCGGCGCTCACCACCACGGTGACCCGGCTCGCCCCGGCCCGCAGCCGCCCCACGTCCACCGTGACCGTGTCGGCCCGCAGACTCGCGCCGGGCGCCGACGGCTGGTTGTAGAAGACGAAGTCGCCGTCGCCGGAGACCTTTCCGTCCTCGCCGGTGATCAGCACGGACAGATCGAAGGGCCCCGGCACCCGGATCGCGAGCGTGCCGCCGGGCAGAGACACGTTCCCGCCTGAGATCAGGTCGAGCATGCGCGGGCCCCCTGTCGGTTGTGGATCGTTCGTTCGTCGAAGTGAGAACGGCGGGCGTGAGCGGCTGGGTTCCCGCCCCGCCCGTCGTGGCCACCTCTCGCCATTTCGTACCCGCCGGGAACTCGGGCCCGCCACGCCGCGACAACTCAGGAGGACGCGCACCAACCGCTGGACCTGGAGGCCATTGTGGCGAGCGACGTGACACGCGACGACTGGTACGACGACGACAGCCTGTGGGTCGACTTCGCCCCCGCCATGTTCTCCGGCACCCGCGCCGAGACCGTCGCCGAGCTGGTCAGGACCGCCCCGCTGCTGGACTTCCCGCCCGGCTCACGCGTCCTCGACCTCTGCTGCGGCCCCGGCCTCTTCCTCGTCCCCCTGGCCGCGCGCGGCCACCGGGTGACCGGCGTCGATCTGAGCCCGGCCATGCTGGAGCGCGCCGGAGCCGCCTGCCGCGCGGCGGGGGCGGCGGACGTCAGGCTCGTACGCGAGGACATGCTCACGTACGCGGCCCCCGATGCCTACGACGTGATCCTCAACGTCTTCACGTCCTTCGGCTACTTCGAGGACGCGGACGACAACTTCCAGGTGCTGCGCAACGCGTGGCAGAGCCTCGCCCCCGGCGGCCGGCTGCTGGTCGACGTCATGGGTAAGGAGGTGCTCGCGGGCTGGATCGGCCGTCCACAGGTCGTGGATCTGCCGGACGGTTCTTACGTCGTGCAGCGTGACACCGTCCTGGACAGCTGGCGCAGGCTCCGTACCGACTGGACGCTGGTACGCGGCGAGAGCGCCCGCACCGCGTCCATCAGGTCGTTCCTCTACAGCGCGGCAGAGCTGCACGACCTGTTCGTGGCGGCCGGGTTCGCGGACGTCGAGTGCTTCGGGGACTTCGACGGCGGTCCGTACGACCAGAGTTCGCGTCGGCTGATCGTCCGGGGGGTGAAGAAGTGACGTGCCCGCGCGGCACCCGGGGACGGGGCCCGCCCCGCCCCGGCCCGCGCGTGCCCCGACGTCCGTACGCCACGCTCCACAGTCCTGGAGGACCCGTACGCCATGCCCCAGCTCAGTCCGACCACCCCCCGCCTGTCGGTCCCCGTGCACGACCACATCACCGACGCCATGAAAGCCCCGGCCTTCCTCCGGCTCTCCGAGAACGTGGTGCTGGCCCGCTTCGAGACCATGAAGGTGTACGCGGCGCTCGGCGCCGTACGCGAGCTGCTCGAACGCGGCCGGGTCGTGCCCGGCCAGACCCTCGTGGACAGTTCGAGCGGTATCTACGCCCTCGCGCTCGCGATGGCCTGCCATCGCTACGGCCTGCGCTGCCACATCGTGGCCTCCACCACCGTGGACGCCACGATGCGCGCCCAGTTGGAGGTTCTCGGCGCGACCGTCGACCAGATGCCGCCGTCGCAGAGCCTCCGGCTCGACCAGGAGCGGCGTGTCCGGCATGTACGCCAACTCCTCGACGCACGGCCGGACTTCCACTGGATGCGGCAGTACCACGACGGCGTGCACCACACCGGCTACCGCGAGCTGGCCGCCCTGGCCGCCGCCGCGCTGCCCGGCGAGGACCTGACGGTGGTCGGCACCGTCGGCACCGGCGCCTCCACCGGTGGACTCACCCGCGCGCTGCGCGCCGACGGGCGCTCGGTGCGGCTGGTGGGCATTCAGCCGTTCGGCAGTGTCACGTTCGGCAGTGAGGGCTTCAGCGATCCGGACGCGATCATCGCGGGTATCGGCAGCTCCATCCCCTTCGGGAACGTGCGCCACGAGCTGTACGACACCGTGCACTGGCTCGACTTCCGGCACGCCATGGCCGGTGCCGTCGCGCTGCTGCGGCAGCACGCGGTGTTCGCGGGGCTGTCGACCGGCGCCGCGCATCTCGTCGCGGGGTGGGAGGCGGCCGGCGATCCGAACCGTACGCATCTCGTACTCGGCGCGGACACCGGACACCGTTACGCGGAGCGGGTGTTCGCCCGGCACACGGAGGCGTCCGACCCGAGCGCGCTGAAACCGGAGCGGATAGCCGAACTCGCCGAACTGCGCCCGCCCTGGGCCGTGATGGAGTGGGCGGGCCGGCCCGCGCCGCCCGCCGCCGCCGTCGAATCCGAGGGTGAGGCGGGCCGATGACCATCGCCGCCCTGGAAGCACTCTCCTTCGGCCTGGGACGTACGGCGCGGGCCGCCCGCGCCGCCGGGCACCGGTTCGTGCTGCTGACCGGCGACCGGAGCGTGTACCGCCACGAACTCGCCACCGTCAGCGGTGTGGACGTCATCGACGTCGACACCTCCGACCCGGACGCCGTACGCCGCGCGCTCGCGCGCCTGCCCGACCTCGCCGGGCTGATCAACACGACGGACACCTGGAGCGCGCCCGCGGCCGAGCTCGCACGGGAACTCGGGTTGCCGGGTCCGGATCCGGAGGCCGTAAGACTGCTTCGTGACAAGGCGCGCGTACGGCGGACACTGCACCGGGCGGGGTTGAGCGCCGGGACGTCGGTGGTGGTCGAACCCCGGCGGGAGAGCGCGGAGTTGGTGCGTGAGGGCGTCGGGCTGCCCGCCGTACTGAAGGTGTCGGCGGGGACTTCGTCGCGTGACGTGTGGATCGTGCACGACGAGGAGGATCTGGCCGCGGCCCTCGCGGAGGCCGAGGAGCGCGGGCGCGGGCCCGGCGGGAAGGGGCCCGGCGGGACGGGGCCGGCCGGGCAGTCGGCGGCCGGGCAGGGGCTGAACGGGCGGCTGTTCGCCGAGCCGTTCCTCGCCGGGCCGCTCTACAGCGCCGAGACCCTGAGCTGGGAGGGGCACACGCGGCTGCTGGGTGTGCTGAGCCGGCAGACGTCGCGCCGCCCCGCCGTACGGGAGGAGGCCGCGGCCTTCCCGGTGGCTCTGCCGGACGATGAACTGGCCGCGATCGAGCGCTGGGTGGGCGACGTACTCGCGACGGCCGGGCACGATCAGGGCTTCGCGCACGTCGAGTTCGTCCTCACACGGCGCGGCCCCGAGCTGGTGGAGATCAACCGCAGGATCGGCGGCGCCCTGGTCGCCGAGGCCATGTGCCGCACGCTCGAAGTCAATGTGTACGAGGCGCTGGTGGACGTCACGCTGGGACGGCGCCCGCGACTGCTGGACGCGCCGCTGCGGCCGACCGGGCAGGCCGTCGCGTTCGTCCTCGTGTACGCGGACGAGCCGGGCGTCCTGGACGGGTGGGCCGGGCTGGACGGTCTGAACGCCTTTCCGGGTGACGTGAGTTGGTACCCGGTGCGGGCACCGGGCGACGCCGTGCGGCACGTGGGAGACCAGCGCGGGTGCACGGGCATGGTGCTCGCGGAGGCGGCGACGGCGGAGTTGGCGCAGCACCGGGCCTGGAGCGCGGCGACAACGGTGCGGCCGGTGATGAAGACGGCCGAGGGGGGATGAGACCACCGGGCCTGGCACCCACGCTGACGGGTCCTCAACTCTTCCTGCTCGGCGGCTCGTTCCTCATCACGCTCGGCAGCTTCGCCGTACTCCCGTACATGTCGGTACTCCTCCACGACCGCTTCGGGCTCGGCCTGGGGGTGGTGGGGGCCGTGCTGGCAGTGGCGTCGCTGGTGCAGTTCTCCGGCGGTGTCGTCGGGGCGGCGCTGGCGGCCCGGATCGGGCTGCGGGCCACGATGCTGGTGGCGCTCGCCGTACGTACGGCGGGCTTCGCCGCCTTCGTACCGGGGCTGACCCGGCCGGTCGTGGCGGTCGGCGCGCTGTTCCTGGTGTCGTGCGGCGCCGCCCTGTATCTGCCCGCCAACAAGGCATATCTGGTGGCGGGTTGTGGGCCGGAGCGGCGGCCGGGGCTGCTCGCGGCGAGCGGTTCCGCCTTCAACGCGGGCATCGCGCTCGGGCCGCCGGCGGCGGCGCCCTTCGTACTGACGTCGCCGGCCGGGCTGTTCACGGGGGTGGCCGTGCTGTTCGCGCTGGTGGGGGCGGGTCACGCCCTGCTGCCGTCCGTGGCGGACGACCGGGCGGCGGACGGCGGGGCGGCGGACGACCGGGCGCGGGAGCAGGGAGCAGGCCAGGAGGGGGGAGCCCACGGGGACAGGGCCGTGGAGGGCGGCATGGCCTCCGGCCGCCATCTCCACCTCCCGCCCTTCGCCTTCACCGTGCTCGCCGTCTACATCTTCATGTTCTTCCAGCACTACCTCGCCCTCTACGCCGTCCCCCGTACCTCCACCGCCTTCTACGGCACCGTCCTCATGGGCTACGCGATCCTCCTCGTCGTCGCCCAGCCACTCTTCGCGCGCCGCCTCGCCGCGCTCCCGTACACCGCCGCGCTCGGGATCGGATTCGGCGCGATGGCCGCCGGTACGGCCGTGCTCGCGCTCGGCGGCCGGGCGGGGATCGCGGTCGGCGCGGTGCTGCTCTGCCTCGGCGAGATCGTCCTCTTCCTGAAGAACGACCTGGAAGCCCTCGACCGGTCCACCGCACCCTCGGCGACGGTCTTCGGCCGACAGCGGCTGGCGGCCGGACTCGGGGCGTTCGCGGCGGCCGTGGTCGGCGGTCAGTTGTACGGGGCGGCCGAACGGGCCGCTGCGGTACCGGTGTTCTGGGTGCTGGTCAGCGCGCAGGCGGTGGTGCTGCCCGCGCTGTTGGCGGTCTGCGTGGCCGGGGCCGCGCGGCGCCGCACGGGAGGCGAGCAGGTCGGGGCTCACCTCCCGCGCTGAGGCGTGTGCCTCACCCGGCCATGACCGCCACCGCGCCGTCCGGGTTCTCCGCGCCCTCGTCCTGCGGCTCCCACACCGCCGCGAGATCACGCCGGGCGCGCGCGACCCGGGACCGTATCGTCCCGACCGGGCAGCCCAGCGCGTCGGCGGCCTCCGCGTACGACAGCCCGAGGAGGCGGGTCAGTACGAACGCCTGCCGGCGCCCCGGATCCATTGCGGCCAGCGCGTCCGAGAGCGCCACCGACTCCTCGAAGCCCGGCAGATGCCGTGGCTGGGCACGGTCCGCGACGGTCACCCAGTCCGCGGTGTCGGCGATCCGGGGCCGTGCGGCGGCGCGCCGGTACCGGTCGACGACCACGCGGCGCGCGATCGCCAGCAGCCAGACGCGCGCGCAGGAACGCCCCGCGAAGCGCGCGAGGCTCGCCAGCGCCCGCAGATAGGTCTCCTGGGTGAGGTCGTCGGCGCCGCGCACGTCGGCGCTGAGGTGCGCGACGAAGCGGCGTACGTCGTCATACGTGGCCCGTACGAAGAGTTCGGCCGCCCGCCGGTCACCGAGACCGGCGGCCAGGGCCCACGCGGTGATCTCGGAGTCGTCGGCGGAGCGGCTGTTGGGGGTGTTGTCGGCGTTGTCGGCGCGCGGGAGTCTGCCGGTCGTCGGATGTATGCGGGTGGGGGGTATGCGCGTGGGCACAGCTGTGTGCAGGGCAGCAGGTATCACGGAAAGTCCTTCGCGTCCGGGCCGCGTGGCCCGTGGAATCAGAGCGGTGGGTTGCGTGGGGTGGAGAAGCGCTCAGGACGGAAGGAGTGGCGGCCCGCGCCGCGACACGACGTGCAGGGCCGGGAGTTGGGCCGGGGGACGGACCGGCCGGTAGGTGACGGGGGGCGCGAGCACCGGGAGGTACGTCGGCCCGCCGCCGCTGAGCACCGCGTGGGCGAAGCGGAGCCGCTCGTACACGAACAGCTTCAGAGAGCCCATCAGCCGTACGAACGCGCGGTCGCCGCGCCACAGCCACAGGCCGCACACGAGGCCGGCGAGGAGGTGGGCGCCGACCATGCCGGAGCTGAGGCCGGAACTGTCGAGGAGCCCGGTCAGCCCGTTCGGGCTGAGGAGTTCGCCGAAGGCGTCGTGCGTCATCTCGCCGCCGCCGCTGCCCTTCATGGCGCCCGTCCCGCCGCCCTCATGGCCGCCGTGCCCGCCGTGGCCGCCGGGCGGACGGGGGTGCAGGCCGCCGAACACGCCGTGCAGCAACATCTGTCCGCCCGCGCTCGCGGCGACGATCACCGCGCCACCGCGTTCCCTCCGGGACAGTAACCAGCCCGCGCCGCACACCGGCAGGAAGGCGAGGGCGAGCACGCGTGGTGGTAGCGGGCCACCGGACGACAGGGCGTGGCCGAGCCCGGACACCAGGACACACACGGCGGCGAAGACCGCGGTGCGTGCGAGGCGGAGTGCGGGTCCGGCTCCCATGGCCGTCATGGTGCCAGCGTGACAGGGCGGTCGCGAAAGGACACCTGATGGGTATACATCGGATGTTCACGCGCTATGCGGGGACAAGGAGTTGGTGTGATCCAGCTCACATGAAGGGCTCGGGAACTTTTGGGCCCCGGCCACCGACACCTCCAACAGTACGACTGAGCACCACGCACAAAGGCACCTACGCACGCACCCACGCACCAACTCCGTACGTACGACGGAAGATGACGGAACCGGAGACCGCCCGATGAATCCGCCCCCAGAGCCCGTGACGCCCGACGCAGAGAAGACCCCGGCCTCCAACCCGGTGGCCGAGGCCGAGGCCCCGGCCACCGCCACCGCCGCCGCGGACGCCGAGCCGGCTCCCGCAAAGGCCACGGCCACGGACACGGACACGGACACGGCCACGACGACGGCCGCGACCACCTCACCCACGCCGCGCGTCACCCTCCGCTCGGACCTGCGGGCGAGCTGGCTCGACGGCACGGTCGCCCTGGTCGTGACGGCCGCCGTCTTCGTCATCCTCTACGTCCGGATCAAGGCGGAGACGTCCTCCACCCTCACCGTCATGCCCTTCATGGCGGACACGGGCGAATTCTGGATGTACTACCTCAGCCAGGCGTTCGGCTGGGCCGCGCTCCTGTGGGCGTGGGGCACCGTCATCATCGGCCTGCTGCTCTCCGGCCCGCGCCCCGCGCGCCTGCCGCTCTCCGGCCCCCGCCTGGAGCGTCTGCACCGCACCACCAGCCTCAACACGATCGCGCTGATCGTCGCCCACGCGCTGCTGTTCGCCGCCGAGTTGATCTACCAGGACACCGACTCCTGGCCCTCACGGGTGGGCAGCGCCGTACTGGAGACGTTCATCCCCGGCGGCTACAACTCCGGCACCGGCGTCTGGGCCATGCCGATCGGCCAGGCGGCCCTCTACCTCGCGATCCCGCTGGGCCTGCTCTTCTACGTACGCCACCGCATCGGCCCGAAGACGTGGCGGATCATGCACCGCTTCGTGCTCGTCGTGTATGTCCTGAGCGTCTGGCACACCCTGCTGTACGGCACCAACGTCTGGTACGACGGAGCCTTCCGCAACACGGTGTGGCTCCTCCAACTCCCCATCGCCGCACTCTTCCTGCTCCGCCTCCTCCGTCCGGCCCGCCGCTCGGAACGCCTCGCGTCGCCGAGCGCGCACCGCGGTTCGAAAGCCGGCTGGAGTCTGCGCATGACGGGCCGGGTGGCGGCCGTGGCCATCATCGGTGTCCTGGTCGCGGTGATCGCCTCGGGGCGGGACGGCGGGCGTACGGTGCCGCCCGAGGACACGTCGTCCACGCACGTGCACGACGAGTGACAGGACGTCGGCCGACGGCCGCGAGCGTACGACCGACCTGACCGTCACCTCTCGGTGTCCTCCGCGCCGTAACGTGCGCACCTTCCCCATCTTCTCCACCTCCTCCACCATCCCTCACGCCCTCTTCGCCGCCGCCCCGGTCACACGCTCAACCGGGCCCGGCGAAGGGGGCGTTGCCCATGTGAATTCCATGCGGTTGCCATGGAGCACGGCACTCGCGGTCGCCATACTTTCCAGAGGGACACCCACCCTCGACATGGTCGATTCGGAGCGTGCTGTGATCGACGAGACGACAGCGGGCCTGCTGGAGGCGGCAGGTCCGCAGATGTACCGGCGGAACTCCTTCCGTATCACCGGCCTGCCCACATCCGCCGACCGGCGGACCGTCCGCCAGCGGCAGCAGCGCATCACCCCCGCGCTCGAACTCGGCGCCGACGTCGACCTCGGGCACTCGCTCCCCGTCCGGCTGGACGACGTCCGTGGCGCCTTCGACCGCATACTCGGAGATCCGCGCCGCCGGCTGGTCGACGAACTGTTCTGGCTCTGGGACGGGGCCGGGGACGGGGCCGGGGCTGGGTCGGAGGGCGGCGGCGCGTCCTCCTGTCT